>JAPULC010000034.1 GCA_027295305.1 Gammaproteobacteria bacterium | reverse complement strand
GAGGACAACGCCAACCCGGATGGCAAGCTCAATCTGGCGAGCGGCGAAGCCGTGCTCTGGCACCCTATCAAGGACTTCGTCGGCGCCACCATAGGCGATGCGCTCGTCGTGCTCGAGCCCAGCACCGGTAACGACCTCGATGCGGTGTCGGGGGTGCTCGAGCGCGTCAGCCAATGCATTTCGAAGGAATATCAGCTCACAGCAGAGCTGACCGAGATGGCGTTCGAGCTCGGCGAACGCTACGAGGAGCTCAACCTCGTCATCCAAAGCCACGAGCACGTCCTGCACGGACTGGACGGACCGTCGGCAATGGAGGCGCTGGTGCGGGATTGCGTGGACTATCTCGACGTGAGCGCGGCATCCCTGGCGTTCGTCGAACGTGGGCTGTTCTATTCGCAGAACGACGACAGCAACTCCGTACCGAAACTGGAGAACCTCGCCGTCGAGCTTGGCATTCGTCTGTCTGATCGGATTTCTCGTAACCCTGTGGCGCTCGTCTTGAACTCCGACGCGGAGCGAGAAGAGATCGCCCCCGACATCTCCTATCGCATCGCGGCGTGCCCGGTGTCCGATGGCACCAGCGATACCGCAGGCGTGCTTTTCGTGCTGCGCCCCCCGGATGGTCGCGAGTTCACGAACAGCGATCGCAACATTCTCGAGGTGATCGCCGGGCGGGTCGGGCGCGTGGTGCGAGAGAGCTACGACCGCCTCACGGGCCTCTTGAACCGACAGGCATACGAGATGCGCGTAGCGGACGCACTCAGCACAGCACGTCGGGACAACGCCGTGCACTGCGTGCTCGTCGTCGATATCGATCAGCTCAAGATCATCAACGACACGATCGGCCACGACATGGGGGACGATGTGATCAAGGACGTGGCGCGCAACATCAAGAACAGCGTGCGTCGCGGCGACATCGTCGGGCGCATCGGCGGCGATACCTTCGGCATGCTGCTCGAGCACTGTGCCCTCGATCAAGGTGTGCAGATCGGGGAGAAGCTTCGCGGCCGCATTGCCGGGCGCGGTGCCACCGCCGGACCGAGAAATCTTCCACTGTCGGTGAGCATCGGCGTGGCGAAGCTCGATGCCCAGTCCGAATCCCATTCCGCGATACTCGACGCGGCGGAGCTCGCCATGCGCGGCGCCAAGGAATCGGGGCGCAACCGTGTGCTCGCGTTCCACGAGCAGGATCGACAGCTCAAGCGCCGCCAGGAAGAGATGCGATGGCTCGCCGTCATTCAGGACGCGCTGCAAAACGACGCCATGCAGCTCTACTGCCAGCCCATCGAGCCAACGCTATCCGATAAGCCTCCAACGAGCTTCGAAGTATTGATCCGTCTCGAAGACAAGGACGGTCAAATCATCTCACCGCTCACGTTCCTGCCGGCGGCGGAACGGTTCCAGCTCATGCCCACCATCGATCAGTGGGTGGTGGAGAAAGTGCTCTCCATGATCGACGGATACGAGGACGTTCTTTCCGAGCGAGGGTGTCGCTTCACGGTGAACCTTTCGGGACAGTCTCTGAGCGACGATCGTTTCAAGGATCTGCTGCTCACACGACTCGATGCGCGTCCGCTGCCGAAGCACCTGATGGCATTCGAGGTCACCGAGACGACGGCCATCAGCAACTTCGAAAATGCCCTGTCGTTCCTGAGCGCATTGCGCACGCGCGGTTGCTACGTCTATCTGGACGATTTCGGCACGGGCTTCAGCTCTTTCGAATACCTGAACAAGCTGCCGGTGGATGCCGTGAAGATCGACGGTAGCTTCATCCGCGGGCTGCCCAATGATTCCATTGCCCTCGCCATCGTTCGCGCAATCAACGAAGTGGCCCACGTCATGGATGTCGAGACCATTGCCGAGTACGTGGAGAACGATGATATCCGCCGGGCATTGGCCGACATCGGCGTGAACTACGTGCAGGGTTATGCCGTTGGACGTCCGAAACCCTTCGCGCCACAGCTCAGGGCCCTGATGGGCGGTGAATGATGAGCGAAGTGTCGTCGCCACAGACGAGCGAATCGGTCATCTGCACGCCTATCGGCGTGATGACCTACCTCGCCCCGACGGCGGCACACATCGATGACGCAACCCTCGAGCGCCTGCACGCCTATGTTGACCAATGCGTGGAGGAGAGACGCTATCGCCTGGTGGTGGATCTCTCGAGAGTGCATCACATGGACAGTCGGGCGCTGGAGGCATTGCTGGATCTCCAGGACAAGGTGATCGGCCTGGGTGGTTGGCTCAAGGTGGCACAGGTGAGCGAAACCATTCGCGAGGCGCTTCGCATCACGCGTATCAGCAACGCCATCGCACTGCTCGATGACGAGGTGGAGATGAGGAGCGAGTCGCCGGTCCAGCCCGCAGGCATGCGACTCGGCGATCGATTCGTGGCCAAGGGATTGCTCGACGCCAAGCACCTGGAAGAGGCGCTCGCCATTCAGCAACAGTCCGGCAAGCGACTCGGCGAGATACTCATTCAACGCGATTGGGTGTCGGAGCAGGAAGTGCTGGCCACCCTCGGTGAACAGCTCGACGTACCGTTCGTGCGTCTTCGTCCTGGACTCTACGATGCGGCCGTGGTGCGCTCTATTCCCAAGCGCACCGCCGAGCGATTGAACGTCGTGCCATTGTTTCAAGTGCGCGGCGAAGTCACGCTCGCGATGACCGACGCGCAATCGATTCCGCTCATCAACGAGGTGGAAGAGCGGCTTCGCTGTCGGGTAAGACCGGTGCTCGCACGTTCCGACGAGATCCTCAAAACCATCTTGGAATCTCACGACGATTCTTCGCTCACCGACGAGCTCGTGATCGAGCTGGACGAAGATTTCGAGGTGGTGGAGGACGCGTTCCCCGCGGATCTCAGCGCCATCGACGAGTTGGCAGCCGGGAGCCCGGTGGTCAATACGGTCAACTCCATCATCCAGCGAGCCGTGCGAGAAGGTGCGAGCGACATTCACCTCGAACCTGCCCGCGGGCGTGCAAGGGTGCGATTTCGCATCGACGGCGTGCTCTACGAGATCATGCGGCCCCGTATGGAGCTTCATCCTGCGCTCGTGTCGCGTCTCAAGGTGATGGCGAATCTCGACATCGCCGAGCGACGCCTGCCACAGGACGGGCGCATCCAGGTGCACACCCAGGGTCGCATGGTTGATCTGCGATTCAGCTCCCTGCCGGGACTCTTTGGCGAGAAAGTCGTTCTAAGGGTGCTCGACAAGAGTCAGGCGATCCTCAACGTCGACAATCTCGGCATGCAGGACGACGTCAAAGAGACGTTTCTGGGTCTTCTCGCACGAAGCTATGGTCTCGTGCTCGTGACCGGCCCCACAGGGAGCGGCAAGACCACCACCCTCTACGCCGCGCTCAGCTATCTGAATTCCATCGAGAAGAACATCGTCACCATCGAGGATCCCATCGAATATCAGCTCGATATCATCAACCAGAACGACGTGCGTCCAGCCATCGGGCTCACGTTCGCCAAGATGTTGAAGCACGTGCTGCGTCAGGACCCGGATGTGGTCATGGTCGGCGAGATCCGCGAGCGCGAAACGGCCGAGATCGCGGTGCAGGCGGCGCTCACCGGACACCTGGTGCTGTCGACGCTTCACACCAACGACAGCGTCGGCGCGGTCACCCGCATGATCGAGATGGGGGTGGAGCCCTATCTGCTTTCGTCTGCACTTGCGGGCGTCATCGCCCAGCGCCTCGTCAGAACCATCTGCCAGCAGTGCAAGACCACGTTCCTCGCGCCCCCCGAGATCGTGCGCCGCTATGGCTGGCCGGAGGACGAGCGCGTTCAGCTCGCCCGCGGCCGTGGTTGCCCCGAGTGCTTCGATTCGGGCTATCGCGGTCGTGTTGCGATTCACGAGGTGATCGAGACCGGAGCAGAGCTACAGCACCTCATCATGTCGAACCCCAGCCGCGACCAGCTCGACAGCTATTTCAGCAGCCACTCGCTCAAGACCCTGCTGCAACGAGGCGTCGACAAAGCTCGAAGTGCAGAGACCACCATCGAAGAGATAGGCCGCGTGGTGAGCGCGATATGAGAATTCAGTCGCTGAGAGACCAGTCGTCGAGAATTCAGGACGTGCGTCATGCCAATTGAAATCGCAACACCTGAGCGTGGCCGTAAACGCTTCGACCGCTCTGTACTTTCGCGCCTCGAGCTCTTTATGCGCAAGCCAGGCCGCGTGGAGCGCATGTTCCTGACCGAGCAACTCGCGCTGCTGCTCGACACGGGCGTGAGTCTCTATGCCGCACTGCAGATCATCCGGCGCGAGACGGACAATCCCGGTCTGCGCCGACTACTCGACGATCTGGCAGGCAAAGTCGAAGCAGGACAGACGTTCTCCGCCGCACTCGCCGATCATCCAGAAGTATTCGACCTGACCTACGTGAATCTCATCAGCGCGAGTGAGCATGGTGGCTTCATGCACGAGGTCCTCGAGCAGCTTCTCGAGATGGACAAGCGCGTCACGGAGATGAATCGAGCACTGGCGGGCGCGCT
>JAPULC010000339.1 GCA_027295305.1 Gammaproteobacteria bacterium | reverse complement strand
CCGCGAGCGCATTCTCGAGGTCGTGCTTGGCTGGGCGCAGGACCCTGTGCCCCGGAAGTCAACGCCGGGACCGCTCTTTGATCGCGCCGTGGCCGAAATCTATGGCGAGTTCGACCTGCTCCGGCGTCTGAACGATCCGAGCCACCTGTACTTGCTGTGTGAGGTCTGTCGGCTCAGATAGCCAGGTACGTTCCGCAAGCTGGCTCCGGGGCATGGATGCCCCGGCATTTCCCGAATTTTCGGAAGCTAAGCTGCAGAAAATTCTAGGGAAATGGGAGCTTCCGCAAACCGCGTTTGCGGAAGCGTAGGAGGAAATTGCCAGGGACGGCAATTTCCGGACAGAGAGAGCTCAGAACAATCTGATGGCACGCCCACTGCCCGTGCGACGTGCCCCGCGGCGTCGGTTTCGCATACGCCGATAGAGCTGCTTGCGCTTGACCGCCAGATACTGCTCGCGGGTGATGTTCGGATTGCGGTTGCGTGCACGTTCCTCTTTGCGATATCGCTCGAAGTCGCTGTACGCCTGAATGACGTGTTGGAGCTCCTTGATCACGAGCTCCATCATGATGGCATCGTCGATGAACCCGAGTACCGGGATGCTGTCGGGGATGAGATCGTCGGGATTTGCGAAGTACGTGAGCGCCGTGATCACCTCCTCACGTTCCTTCTCATCGAATTCCTGCGCCCACTCGGGATCCTGGAGCATATCGATGAGCTTCTGTATCGGACCGAGCCGCTGCTTGACGAAAGCCGGTGCGCGCGCCGCACGCACTTCGCTCAACAAGCGCTGCGCTTCTCGCATGACCTCCTCTTCAGAGATCTTCTGGACGGCCTCCCTTGCCTTTTTCATCTGTGTGCGGAAAAACCGGAGATCCTGTTCTTCCAGCTCGAATGTGACTCTCAGCGACATGCACGACTCCCCGAAATTTGCTGACGCGAGCAGGGTGTCCTCGCCAACCTATTCGCGGGACCGGACACTAGCAAGTTGCCTGTGCGAATTCCAGCGCGTCACTTGCGCGGCGCGCGTACCTCCGGAAACTCTCTATGAAAGCGCGCCCAGTAGTCGCCAACCGACGACTTCATCTCGCGCCGCAAGAGCATGATACCGATGAGATTGGGTATCGCCATCAGCGCTAGAGAAATGGCGGAGATCAGCCAGACGAGGGATGTGTCGGCGATCGCCGCCGCGAAAAATCCGCCGACATAGACGACGCGATAGGGCATCACGGCCTTCACTCCGAAGAGGTAGGTCATTGCCCGATCGCCGTAGTATGACCAGGCAATCGCGGTGGAAAATGCGAACAGCAGAAGTCCCAGGCTTACCACGTACTTTCCACCCTCGCCGAGAAAGCTGCGTTTGAACGCTTCGGTGGTCAATGCCACCGAATGCAGAAGCGAGCGCCCGCGTATCTCGATTTCCGGGTTCTGAAGGTCGCCATCGCGAATCTCGACGCGCCCGGTGAAGGGCCCATCGGAATCGAAAAACCTGATCTCTTCGGCCACCGAGCGGTTGTGCAGGACGGTGAATTCACCGGCGCCCACGCTCACCCCATCGCGCACCGAGAGCATGCCGTCATAGGCCTGCACCGGGTCGTCGTCAAGACTCCAGTTCAGATGCTCGTGCAGAAGTCGAACGTGCTGCGGATTGTCATCGCTGTAAGTTCCACTGATGAATTCCATGTCGAAGCGTTGAAACGTATTGTCGAACTTCTCCTTCCACACACCGGAGGAGAGGATCACCACTCCGGTCAACGTGCAGATGATGATGGTGTCGATGAAGGGTTCGAGAATCGAAACCAAGCCTTCCGAGACCGGCTCGTCACCGCGCGCGGCCGCGTGGGCAATCGGCGCCGACCCCTGACCGGCTTCGTTGGAAAAGAGCCCGCGGTTAACGCCGCGATTAAAGGCATAGGCGAACGAGGCGCCGAGGAATCCACCTGCTGCGGCAGAGCCGGTGAACGCGTCGCTGAACACCGAGACGAGCGCTGGAATCACCGTCTCCGTGTTGCTGAGGAGCACCGCCAGAGCGCCGAATGCGTATGCGGCGCCCATCAACGGAACGAGACTCGAGGCGACCCGCGCGATGCGTTTGATGCCGCCGACGATCACGAGCCCAAGCAAGATGGCGAGGATGCCCCCTGTCACCGCTACAGGAATGCCGAAGGTCGTGTTGATGCCGATGGCGATGTTGTTGCTCTGCGGCAAATTGCCGGTGCCGAAGCTGGAGATTACCGTGGCAATCGCGAAGAACACGGCAAGCCACTTCATGTTGAGCCCGCGTTCCATGTAGTACATCGGCCCGCCGGCGATGTGTCCCTCCTCGTCGGTGACCCGATACTTGTACGAGAGGGTGACCTCGACGAATTTGGTGGTCATCCCCACCACCGCCGTCGCCCACATCCAGAACAGCGCCGCTGGCCCGCCCAGATAGATGGCGAACGCCACGCCGCCGATATTTCCCGTTCCTACGGTGCCCGAGAGTGCTGTGGACAGTGCTTGGAAGTGGCTCGTGTCCCCGGTCGCCCCTTCGCGGTCGTAACGACCCGTGAGAACACGCCATGCATGGCGAAAGTATCGTATCTGCGGAAAACCCAGATACAGCGTGAAGAAGAGACCGACGCCAAGCAGGAGAAACGGAAAGTAGACCGCCGCGCCGAGATAACCATCGAGCGTATTGAGCACATCGGTGAAAGTCTCCATTCCTCATGTCTCCTTTTCGGGCTTGCTCACCACCGCTACTCGCGCCCCGTGAATATCGATGATCTGGAAGCGTCCCTCGATGATCTCGAGCGCCTGCAAGACCCCTCCAGGGTAGAAAGCACCGCCCAGTATCCCGGTGTCGATCAGAACTACCTTACCGTCCAGGCGGCTGACGATCCCGCCGTCGAGCTGCGCCGTGTGTCCAATGACGATGTGTTTCGCATCGAGTTCTTCGAGCACCTCGGGGACACGCGCTGCCAACTCGTCATCCGACCACTTCGCGAGGCCCCTGAACCAAAGCGGCCCGGTGGGATGCGCGATCACCCAGTTTCTGTAGGTGCCGAGCAATTCGAGATCCCGTCTGTCACGCTCACTGATCCGGCGTGCCGATTCGAGCTCACGGCGCGCCGCAGCATCGACCTCTTCGATGTCCGCCGATGGCAGAATGCGACGACGCCTCACGAGGTAGTCGCGAGCCGAGTCGAATATCGCAAGCTCGGTTTTGATCCGAGCGTTGATCTTTGCCACACCGAACGATGCCACCTCGGGGTGGAAGCCACCGTGCAGGAAGACGACGTCGCCGATCTTCGCGACGGCTCGCCGCTGTCTGAGCCACCTACCGATGTGCCCCTTCCTGCCGAACGCCTCGCGCTGTTCCAGAAATCCGGCCGGGCGCTTGGCGATGAAGCTCTTCCACGTCTCAGGTACCGTCTGCTCATCGGCCGGCCACCTGAGCCGTAAATATTTCTCGTAGGCTGCCTCCAGACGCCGCTGAGAGCTCGGGTCGGCAAAGCTGGCGAATGACTCGACTGAGACGTAGCGAAGATCCCCGTGCAGGTTCATCACCTCGTGATTCCCCAGCAGCGCGATCACGCGCCCTCCGGCGGCCTTGGCTTCCCTTTCCAATCTCATCATGAATTCGAGGACCTTGCGATCGTCCGCGCCGCGATCGATCAGGTCACCGACCTGCACCAGCGTTGCCCTGGCGCCGATCCAGTGCCCCTCGCCGTCCACCAGCTCTGCCGCGCCCAGGATGCGAAGCAGCGGCTCGTACGCGCCATGCACGTCACCTATTGCGACGACGCGTGGTGCCTCACGTGCCTCACTTGCGATAGACGCGCTGAGAACGAGAGCCGCGACGAGCAGCAGCTGGGTCGCAAAGCCGCGACGGAGTCGGTCCCTCATCGTTGAGAATCGAATCTCTAGTTCCCCTTCTTGAACCCGTGTACGGAGGCCATCATCAGATGGAAGATTACATTCTGCTCGATCACGCCGCGCACGAGATGTGCGCTTGGACCGCTGGCATAGACCGGCACGTCCTCACCCGCGTGAGTCTCCGAGGCGAGTGGCACCGTTGCTTCCTGCAGGTAATTCGCGTCGGTGGTGTCCACGTCGGTGATATCCGGTCGCCCCGTGGATGATTCGATCGAACCGGCTCTGTGCGGATAACGCTTGGGGCCCGCAGCCTGGGAGCTCGAAGCGCCGACGTAGCCCGGCCCGTTGGCGTAACTCAGCGTGGTGTATGGCAGACCCATTGCGTCGAGCAGCGGGCTTCCGGGCGTACCCGCCTTTCCCAGTATCGGATTGCCACGACGGGCATAGCCCGAAATCGTGAGGGTGTGGCTGTGATCGGCGGTCACGATGATCAGCGTGTCTTTGGAACTCGTCATGCGTGCTGCCACTGCCACCGCGTCCGCAAAAGCAATCGTATCCGTCAGTGCACGATAGGCGTTTCCTGCATGGTGGCCGTGATCGATGCGCCCGCCTTCGACCATGAGGAAAAAACCCTCCGGGTCACGCTCGAGCACCGCAATGGCGAGCTTCGTCATCTCGGCGAGGGACGGCTCGCCTGCGAGATCCTCGCTGCGATCCGCCTCGTAGCGCATCATCCGAGGTTCGAAGAGTCCCAGCACGCGCTCGGTCCGGCGCGGTCTGATCTTCTGGAACTGTGCGAGATTCCAGACGTACGTGCCCTTGGGGTAGCGGTCCTGCCAGGCTTCTATGAGATTGCGTTCGTCACGACGCTCACCACGGCTCTCCGCGTATTCGGGATCCACCGTGCCAACGGGAAGAAAGTTGGCGCGGCCACCCCCGAGCACCACCTCGGGGCCATCGCCGCGAGGAAACTCCACCAGCTGGCGGGCGATGTCGAGACAGCCGTTTGCGATGGCTTCCGCCGTGAGGTCGCCATCGTCTTCCCAGTAGCGTTCGGGGACGTGGGCATAGGTTGCGCCTGGCGTTGCATGGGTGACCGTGGCGGTGGACACGATACCGGTCGCCCAACCGGCTTGTTCCGCAAGCTCGAGAAACGTTACCAGCTCCCTGCCTTTCGAGCCCGCGCAGTTCCCACGGGGTGCCAGTGGCCCCATGGAGATCACACCGGCGCGGGTTTTGACCCCTGTCATCATTGCGGTCATGGTGCCGGCGGAATCAGGCGTCTGTAGATTAGTGTTGTAGGTCTTGGACAGCGCCGTAAAGGGAAGCTTCTCGAACGACAGCAGATTCTCTTCGCCGGGTCCCCCGTCGAGCTGGCCCTGAAGAATCCGTGCCGCGGTGACGGTGCTGACACCCATGCCATCGCCAACGAACAGAATGACCTTTTTCGCCGGCCGCGTGACCGGCTTCAAACGCTCTGCATCCCTGACCGCCCGCTCCCCCAGTCTGCGCCAATAGTCGCTATCTTCCTGCGCAACCGCCGACGTGGAGAAGCCCGCGAGCAGGACTACGAGCCCGATGATTCTCACCACTGCCGAAACCTCAACGCGCTGGTTCGCGCAGGGTCACGAACTCTTCGGCGGATGTGGGATGAATACCCACGGTGGCATCGAAAACCGCCTTGGTCGCACCGGCCTTGATGGCGACCGCTATGCCCTGAATGATCTCACCCGCCTCGGCGCCTACCATGTGCGCGGCGACGACAAGATCGGATTCCTCGTCCACCAACAGTTTCATCATGGCGCGCTCTTCGCGAAGGGACACGGTGTGCTTGAGCGGACGGAAGGTGGACTCGTATACACGGAGCTTTGGATAGCGCTCTCTGGCCTCGTCCTCGGTGGGTCCCACGGTACCGATGTTCGGCTGACAGAAGATGGCGGTGGGAATGGCGTCGTAGTCGAGGACCGCGTGTTCACCGCCGAAGAGATTCTTCGACAGGCGCATGCCTTCGTGGATGGCAACCGGCGTCAGCTGAAAGCCATCGATGACATCGCCGATGGCATAGATGTTGGGAACGCTCGACTGATAGAACTCGTCCACCAGGACGCCACCGTTGTCCTTGAGATCCACGCCTACCTCGGCGATGCCCAGCGCCTCCACATGCGGCGTACGTCCCGTGGCGCAGAGCACGAGATCGACGTCGCACTGGGTGCCATCGGAGAGGTCGAGACGGTAGCTACCGTTCGTCTTCTCGATGCGATTCACGGTGACCTGAAAGCGAAGGTCCACGCCCTTGTTGCGGATTTCTCCGGCAATGAACTCGCGAATGCCGCTGTCGAAACCCCGGAGGAACAACGCTCCGCGATAGAGCAGCGTCGTCTCCGCTCCAAGACCCGAGAAGATTCCTGCAAATTCCACCGCGATGTAGCCGCCGCCGATGATCGCGACCCGCCGCGGAAACTCGGGGAGGTAGAAAGCCTCGTTAGAGGTTATGGCGTGCTCGATGCCTGGAATCTCCGGTGCCTCCGGCCAACTGCCCGTGGCGACGAGAATGTTGTCGGCGCTCACACGCTTGCCATCCACCTCGAGTTCGTGAACGTCCACCACGCGCGCGTGGGCACTGTAGATGTCGACGTCGGCATCCGTCAGCAGACTTTCGTAGATTCCGTTCAGGCGCTGAATCTCCGCCGTCTTGTTGTCGCGCAAACGTGACCAGTCGAAGGAAGGTCGAGATACATCCCAGCCAAACCGTTCGGCGTCCGCAAACTCCTCTTCGAAGTGTGAGGCATACACGAAGAGTTTCTTCGGTATGCAGCCGACGTTGACGCACGTGCCGCCGAGATAGCGCTCCTCGGCCACCGCCACCCGAGCGCCGAGACCGGCAGCAATGCGGCTTGCTCGAACCCCTGCCGAGCCCGCGCCAATCACGAAGAGATCGTAGTCGTAATCTGGCATCTGCCTCTCCAGTCAGAACCGCGCGAGCCTAAAGCAACCCGCCTCGAATGCAAGGCAGGGTTTATCTAAACTGTCGGGTCTCGAATGCAGGATATGGGGAGGCGAGATGAACGGTGCCGAATCGCTGGTCACGACCCTCGTGGATGCCGGGGTGGATGTCTGTTTCACCAATCCCGGCACCTCGGAGATGCAGTTCGTGGCGGCGCTGGATCGAGTGGAAGGCATGCGCGGCGTGCTCGCTCTCTTCGAGGGTGTCGTCACGGGTGCCGCCGATGGTTATGCCCGCATGACAGGCAAACCCGCCTGCACGCTGCTGCACCTCGGCCCCGGGCTCGCCAACGGCCTCGCCAATCTGCACAACGCACGGCGTGCACGCACGCCCATCGTCAACATCGTCGGCGAGCACGCGACATACCACCGGCTTCTGGATGCTCCTCTTGCATCGGACATCGAGGGATTCGCGCGCCCGGTCTCCGGCTGGATACGCACAAGTGAAAGTGCAGCGCAGGTGGCGCAGGATGCCACTGAGGCGGTGGCCGCAGCCGTTAAGCCTCCCGGGCAGGTTGCCACGCTGATCCTGCCTGCAGACACGGCTTGGATGGAAGCCGACGGCGCTGCCAAACCCCTGCCTTTGCCCACACCGGCGTCCACGCATGCCGAAGCGGTGAAAGCTGCCGCCCACGCCCTTCTCTCCGGCGAACCCGCAGTGATGTTGTTGAATGGAAGGGTGCTCACGGCGCGGATCCTCGAGCTCGCGAGCCGGATCGCCAACAAGACGGGAGCGCAAATATTCGCCGATACCTTCATCTCTCATGTCGAGCGCGGTGCCGGGCGGGTAGAGATCGCCCGCCTGCCCTACTTTGCCGAGCAAGCTACTGAGACCTTGGCTAACTATCGGCATCTCATCCTCGTCGCAACCCAGTCGCCCGTTTCTTTCTTTGCGTATCCCGATACACCCAGTCGCCTGGCACCGGAAGCGTGTGAGTCGGTGACCCTGGTCCCGGAGGAGGGGGATATCGAGGATGCACTGGAACAGCTCGCCGCCCGGCTGGAAGCACTGAATACCGAACCGACATTGACGTCGTCGGCGCGACCGGCGCTGCCTTCGGGAGAGCTCAATGCAACGACGGTCGCGCAGGCCGTTGGCGCGCTGATGCCGGAGGGAGCCATCATCTCCGACGAAGCCGCCACATCCGGCTTTGCGCTGCCCGCCGCAACCGTCGGTGCGCCGCCTCACGATTGGCTCTCCCTCACCGGCGGCGCCATCGGCCAGGGCATGCCGGTGGCGACAGGTGCCGCGGTAGCTTGCCCCGATCGCAGAGTCATCAATCTGGAAGCGGATGGCAGCGGCATGTACACCGTCCAGTCCCTCTGGACGCAAGCGCGTGAAGGTCTCGATGTGACCACGGTGATATTCGCCAATCGTAAATACGCGATTCTGCAGATCGAGCTCCTACGCGTGGGCGCACACAATCCGGGACCCAAGGCGATGGATCTGCTGGACCTGTCGCGTCCGAATCTCGACTGGGTGGAGCTCGCGAAGGGCATGGGCGTCCCTGCATCGCGCCCGACGACTGCAGAGGAGTTCAACGACGCATTTGCGCGAAGCCTCACTGAGCCAGGCCCTTACCTGATAGAAGTAGTAATTTAGTGTTGAATTATTCGCGGCTCAGTGCGATACAGCTCATCGAACACACGGGGAGAGACACAATGCGACACTCAATCATTGCGGTGAGCATGCTGATGCTGATGATTCCCTTGACGGTGGCTGCAGATGCCACGGTTCAAGTGGGACACAATCGGCTCGAGCCGGCGAACGTGACCATCCAAGCGGGCGAGAGCGTCACGTTCCACAACCAGGATCGGATGCCGGGGGGACATACCATCGTTGCCGATGACGGTGGATTCTCGAGTCCACCCCTCGAGCAGGATGGGAGCTGGTCACAGACCTTCGAGAGCCCTGGGGCCTACTCCTATCACATCGAGCAGCATCCGGGCGCCAAAGGGACCATCACGGTCCAGTAACGGAGCTCATTCGCGCGAAACGACCGGGTGGTGAATGCAGCCCGCGGCTTACTCTTTGGGGGGCGAAATGTTTGCAAAGAGATAGGGGTTGACATGTACCTGTACATAATTACAGTTACTGTTCAAACAAACAGTATCTGGATAGTACGATGGGCAAGTTTCCCCTTGGCAATCTGCAAAGCCCCCGAGAAGCAGAGGCAATACCGGAAAAAGCAACAAAAAAAGCAACAAAAAGATCAGCGAAAAGACCGGGAAGCCCAGGGGAAAACCCACTCGACGAGCTTCTGGCCCATCGCCAGATCTGGCAGGCCTCCACGGTCGAGGACAGGCGATCCCTTGGCCTCGACACCGGCCACGATATCCTGAACGAGCTTCTGCCCAATGGGGGCTGGCCCCGGGATGGGGTCACCGAGCTCATCACCGACAGCCAGGGAATCGGCGAGCTCAGGTTGCTGATGCCGGCGCTGGCCTCCCTGAGCCAGGCAGAGAACCGCTGGATCGCCTGGATCCGATTCCCCCACATTCCCTACGCGCCTGCGCTCGAGGCCTGTGGCATCGATACCTCGAAAGTGCTTCTCATTCATCCGCGGGGCCACAAAGACACCCTCTGGGCCATCGAGCAGGCATTGAAGACAGGCACTTGCGCCGCCGTGCTGGCCTGGCCCGATCCCAACCAGCTCAAGAGCCGGGATATTCGCCGCTTGCAGCTTGCCGCCAAGCAGGGTCAGACCTGGGGACTGATGTTTCGTCCAGAGCAGTCCATGCACGACGCCTCTCCCGCGGAGCTTCGGATTCAGCTGCGTAGCCCCGATGAGGGCGCGCACGACAGTCAGACGGTGGCGATCAGGATCGTCAAGCGCAGAGGCGGATGGCCCACCGAGTTTTTCTCACTCGAGCTCGACAAGAGTGTCACCGGAACTCATCCGAGGACACTCGCCGAGCAACTCGAGCTCTGGCGCAAGCTCAAAATCACGAGCGATGCGCATGAATCCATCTATTCACAGGACGATCGAGTCTTCTTCGCCATCCCGCCTGCCGTGAGCCCAGTCGAACTGGGCCAAAGCACCCGGAAAAGTGCACGCGTCCTGCATTAGCCCGGAATTTTGAACGCCAATGCTGTGGCTCAGCGTGCAATTTCCATCCCTCGGGCTCGAGATCTTCCCCGTCGAAGGCGATGAGGGAGATAAAGAGAGACCCCGAGTGCTCACCGAAAACGGCAAAGTGGTTCTCTGCAATCGCGAAGCTCGCAGGGTCGGCATTCGAACGGGCAGCAGCAACGCCACGGCACAGAGCATCTGCGCCAATCTTCAGATCATCGAACGCAATTCCGAGCGAGAGCAGAAGCGCCTCGAAGCGCTCGCCGAGCACGCCTACGGCTACAGCTCACGGGTGAGCATCGCGCAGCCTTCTGGCCTTCTGCTGGAGGTGGGGGGAAGCCTGCGATTGTTCGGCACACCGGCGGTGCTCGAGGCACTGATCCAAGACAAATTCGAGCATCTCGGACATCGATGTCGCACCGCGTTCGCTCACACGCCCCTCGCAGCCACCACGCTGACGTATGCCGATGCCGGCTTTCTGCCCGAGGGGGATGACGAAGACCTCAAACTCCAAACCCTCGAGCATCTTCAATCAGTGCCGCTAACACAGTGCGGCTGGAAGGAAGATCTCGTTCAGCGTTTTGCCAACATGGGCATCACCCAGATCGCAGATGTGCTCGCGCTGCCACGCGCGCCTCTGGGAAAACGTTTCGGAAAATCGTTTCTGCTGCATCTCGAAAAGCTCACGGGCGAGG
>JAPULC010000338.1 GCA_027295305.1 Gammaproteobacteria bacterium | reverse complement strand
TGGCGGCGGCCACATCCGTGCGCGTCGTTCGAGGTGCATGGTCTTATGACAATCCAGCGAAGGCCGTAGCCGAGCAGGTCGGGCTCGGGGATGTCGAGACGGGTCTGACTCCCTTTGGTGGCAATTTCGTGCAATCGGTGTTTAACCGAAGCGCTCTGGAGGTCCAAGCAGGTCGGCACGAGGTCATCGTCATCACGGGGGCGGAGTGTGGCAACTCCCAGGCAAAGGCGCGCAAAGCCGGGGTCGAGCTGGAACTGAGCGAAGCACCGGGGAAGCCGTCGCTTTTCATCGGTGAGGACAACCCCATGAGTCTCGCGTTCGAACGTGAGCGAGGGGTGCGAGCGCCGATTCAGTTCTTTCCCATGTTCGAAAACGCATTGCGTCATCATCGAGGGGAGAGCATCGAGGCGCATCTCGAGCGGATCTCGGAGCTATGGGCCAGCTTCAATCAGGTGGCGGTGGACAATCCTCACGCGTGGATTCGCGAGCCCCTGACCGCGGAGGCCATCCGTACGCCTTCAGCCGCGAACCGTCCGATCTCGTTTCCGTATCCGAAGCTCATGAACTCGAACAGAAGTGTCGATCAGGGGGCGGCCCTCATCTTGTGCTCACTGGAAGCGGCACGGCGATGCGGTGTGCCCGAGGACAAGATCGTCTACGCCTGGGCGGGCACCGATGCCCACGACGCCTACGTCGCCTCCCATCGCGACAACTTCTACTCGTCCCCTGGGATGCGGACCGCGGGACGGCGGGTGCTCGAGCTCGCCGGCATCGAGGCGAGCGAGCTCGTCTGCCAGGACGTCTACAGTTGCTTCCCGGTGGCCGTGCAAATGGCCGCCGAGGAGATCGGGCTTCGCCGCGACATTCCGCTCACCGTGACGGGTGGGCTGACCTTTGGAGGGGGACCCCTGAACAACTACGTGATGCATTCGATCGCCACCACCGCGGAGATCCTGCGACGTCATCCGGGCCGCAAGGGTCTGGTGACCGCGATGGGTGGATACCTTGCGAAGCATGCGTTTGGGGTCTATTCCACGGAGCCGCCCCCGCAGCCGTATCGGCACCAGGATGTGCAGGACGAAGTTGATGGTTTCCCCACGCGCGAGCTCGATACGGCATTCAGCGGCGAGGCCACCGTGGAGAGCTACACGGTGATGTACGGACCCGACGGCCCGACCATGGCGCTTCTGTCGGCACTTACGCCTGAAGGCAAGCGTACCTGGGCGAACAGCCACGACATCGACATGATGAAGGCGATGACGCAGGAAGAGTTCTGCGGCAAGCAGACGCATGTCAGTGCCGACGGCATTGCGAGCTTCTGACGAAGCTCCGGGCAAGGCCCTTCTGCTCGACAAGGCGAGAGCGAGGCAATCCGTAGGAGCGGATTTCATCCGCGATTGTTAGGTCTTGCGAGGTCGCAACAGTCGCGGCTAGCAGCAACTCGTACTTCAAGGCAGCGCGAACTTTGCAACGAAGATCAGCGCGATCAGGATCACCGCGGGGGAGCATTCCTTGAAACGTCCGGCCATGAGCTTGGCCGCGGCGTAACAGATGAAGCCGAGCCCGATGCCGTCCGCGATGGAGAACGTGAATGGCATGCCCAGCGCTGTGATGACCGCGGGGGCGAACTCGGTGGCATCGCTCCAATCGATCTCGGCCAGTGTCCGCGCCATCAGACACGCAACGAAGAGTATCGCCGGCGCGGTGGCATAGCTCGGCACACTCTGCGCCAATGGTGCAAAGAACAGACACGCAATGAACAGTCCCGCCACGACGAGCGCGGTCAGTCCGGTGCGTCCCCCGGCATTGGTGCCGGCGGCGCTTTCGATGTAACTCGTGACCGGCGAGGTGCCCACAAGGGCTCCGACGACGGTCGCACTGGAGTCGGCGAGAAGTGTGCGACGCAGTCGGGGCAGGCGCCCCTCGGGGTCGAGAAGTTGCGCTTGATGGGCGATACCGATCAGTGTTCCTGCGGTATCGAAGATATCGACGATGAGGAAGGTCAGGATCACGGCGATCAGACCCACCTCCATGGCCCCCACTATGTCGAGGGCCAGGAACGTGGGTGTCGGATCCGGGGGCAGGCTCGCAAGGCCCTTCCAGTCGGAGACGCCCAGCGCAATGCCAATGGCCGTGACTCCGAGGACCCCGAAGACCACGGCACCCGGCACGCCGCGGGCGTGCAGCGCAATGATGGCTGTGAAGCCGAGCAGGGCCAGCAAGGGTTCGGGGGCCATCAGATCGCCGGTTGTGACGAGGGTGACTGGATCGGCCGTGATCACGCCGGCGTTTCGCAGGGCAATGATCGCGAGGAACAGTCCGATACCTGCGGAGATGGCGAGCTTCATCGTTTGAGGTATCGCGTTGATCAGCCATTCGCGTACTGGTAATACGCTCAGGATTACGAACAATAGGCCAGAGAGGAATACGGCGCCGAGGGCGACCTGCCATGTGTAGTCGAGCCCGATCACTACGCCGTAGGTGAAAAATGCGTTGAGGCCCATGCCGGGGGCCAGCGCGATGGGATAATTGGCATAGAGTCCCATCACGAGGGTGCCCAACGCGGAGACCAGGCAGGTGGCGACGAATACCGCACCGAAGTCCATACCGGCATCCTGGAGGATGGCCGGATTGACGAAGGCGATGTAGGCCATCGTGAGAAAAGTAGTGGCGCCGGCGACACATTCGGTACGAATATCCGTGCCGTGCGCTTCCAGTTGGAAGTGCCGGGCGAGGAAATCAAAGGCCATCATGGCTCCATATTTTGCTTTGCATACTGTAACGCCGTGAGTGACGAGGTTGGATCATTGAGCAATCCGCAGCGCCTGGAAGGGCTATTGCGGCACTTGAGCGATGCGGCGAGCTTCGAGCAGGCGGCCAATGCGCTGCTGAAGGAGATGTTCGCCGAGCTCGAGAACGTCATTGGTGCGTCAGAGTATTCCCAATGCGCGAACATTTTCCGCGGTGCGGTGCATCTGAGGCCGGATGGTACCTACCGTGGGCTGTCCATATTGGAGTACGGCCAGGAGGAGGCGAATGCGGACGCCGCGGGCAGCGATCCCTTCGCGGTGTCCAACGCGGCCTGGAAGTTTCTGGAGACCGAGGCGAGTCCGCTGGTCATCGATGTTCTGGAAGGCAAGCTCACGCAGCTTAGGGACACCGACGAGAACGGCGCCAGGACGGCGGTGGACAAGGAGCCCCTGGTAGCGGCCAATCCCGGGATCACCCACATCTTCGTCACACCGATCTCGTTTCCCTCGCTGAATCTGCTTGGGATGGTCTCGCTCGAGGTGAGCTGTGAGCGAGCGGCGGGAACGTCATTCGTCTGGCCTGAGGCGCTCGAGGCGTTGGGATTCCTGGTACGCATTGCGGCGCCCTATCTCGTGGATCTGCCCCACACCGTGAGCGACAGCACGGCGGTAGGCGACTTCATTCCCATCACGGGAAAACGCATGGCCCAGCTCGTTCCCATGCTGCGAGTGTATTCGCATCGCCGTGAGACCCTGCTGATCACGGGGCCGTCGGGGGCGGGCAAATCCCGTCTGGCGGCGGCCATTCATCGTCACTCGCCCCACGCCGACGGACCCTTTCAGACCGTGGATCTTCTGAGTGTCCCGGACAACCTGCAGATGGGACGGCTATTCGGCTGGAACCGGGGGTCATTCACGGGCGCCGACAGGGACACACCGGGTGAGGTCGAACGCGCGAGCGCGGGGACGCTCTTCATCGACGAGATAGACAAGCTCTCTCTCGAGGCGCAGGCCGGGCTTCTGCGTCTCATGGAGACGCGGTACTACCAGCGTCTCGGCGATACGCGGGAACGCCAGGCGGACGACGTGCGGTTCATCATCGGTACCAATACGGACCTGCATGAGGCCGTGGATCAGGGTCGTTTCCGTGAGGATCTCTTCTATCGCATCAATGTGCTGAGGGTGGATCTGCCGCCCCTGTCGGAGCGCAGAGACGAGATTGCGGGCTGGGCGAACCACATGGCCAAGCGGCGCCATCGCGAGTATGAGGAATCCGGTGAGTGCCAGGTGTCGGCGTCCGCTACACGCACTTTGACCCTGCAGCAATGGCCCGGAAACCTGCGCCAGCTCGATAATGTCATGGTGCGTGCCTATGCCTTTGCCACGGCCGATGACGCCAACCCAACCGATGGCGTCATCATCCAGGAAAAGCATGTGCGTCAAGCACTTGGGGTCGATGAGAGCAGTGGCGCAGACGATGCCATCGACCTGCTGGAGAAAGCCGGACGCGCGCTCTTCGAGACTGCGCTCAGGCGCGTGCAGATGGGTTTGGAAGGTGGGCTCGAGCTGAGGAGCAACGACGTGCTGTTCGCCATGGTGTGGGCGGTGGCGTTGCGTGAGCTCAATGCCGACCACAAGGTGGTGGCGGATGTCATCGGGCGGGCGAAATCGCTGGCGGCGCGTAACTATCACAAGGACATGCGACGCGAGCTCGGCCGTCTCAAGGAGTTCTACGATTCACTGGGTCGGGAGTTCCCTGACGATCTGATGGAACACGTCGACTGAGCTGCGTATCGGCCACACGCGCTCCGTATCCTGAACACGCAAATTCTGTGTCCCGCCGAGTTAGAGGAGGGCACACGTCGCCCCATCGAGCTCTGAAAAGCGCTTCGCACCTCTGAAACGTAGCTTTATGGTCTTCGAGACGCTGTTTTGTGTCGTCGAATGTGATCTCGGTCACGTTTTCGATCGATTTCGAAAAGTTGGCACGTATGGTGCTTTGACTAATGCGTATTTGTAGTAACGGCCTGTAGGGGACCATGCGATGGACAGGTTCGAACGGATTGTCGTCGTCATTTCCTTGGTCTTCGTGATATCCATGGTCGTCATCGCTCAGGATAAGCGTGATGCACTGGCCACGAAGATTGACGAGATGATCGGTATAGGACACGTGCAAGCCGAGTTGAACCTCGGCGCACCGGCGCAAAGCGCGCGGAGCGTGTGGCGGATGCTCCTGAGGGAGTGAGCATCGCCGACATGTAACACAGTTTTCTCTCCCCGCTAGCCACGGCTAGCTGATATCTCTCCCCTCCTCTCCCCAGAGGTTTATCGGGACCGTCGATGACGGTCCCTTTTTTTTCTTTCCGGTGGAACACACCGGAAAAGGGGTTTGAGCCCATTCTCAGGCCCGCACGTGGTATCAACGTCCTTCCCGAAATGGGGTCCGACCCCCTCTTTCTCGCCACTAGCGACTGAGGTAGTGTCGATGCGTCAAGCAAGCTGGAACGGGGAGGAGAAACGATGGGAAAGCTCGACGGTAAGGTTGCCGTCGTCACCGGCGCGAGTCGTGGCATAGGAGAGGCTATTGCGGCGCTCTTTGCGGAAGAGGGTGCACGCGTGGTGTGTGCGGCGCGAACCCTCAACGAAGGGGATCACATGCTCGAGGGTTCTCTCGCGAATACGGTCGAGAAGATCGAGGATGCGGGGGGTGAAGCGCTGGCCGTCGCCACCGACGTGTCGCAAGACCTGGCGTGTCAGAATCTCGTAGAACGCACCCACGAGGCCTTCGGGCCGGTGGACTTGCTCGTCAATAATGCGGCGCTCAACTACTACGTGCCGATCGTCGACTACAACGTCAAACGTTGGATGCGCGCCTTCGCCGTCAACGTGCACGGGCCGTTCATGCTGTCGAAATACGTGCTGCCCGACATGATCGAGCGGGGTGGGGGTGCAATCGTCAACATATCGTCCGGGGCCGCCATCGGTCCGGGACGTGGCCCGTATCAAGCGAAGGGTCGTGGCGGCACCATGTACGGCGCCTCCAAAGCGGCGTTAGAGCGGTTCAGCCAAGGGCTTGCCCAGGAAGTCGCCGAGCACGGGATTGCAGTCACCTGCTTCTCGCCGTCGCAGGTGGTGCCGACACCGGGGACTGTCTATCACAAGCTGGTGGAAGGGCTGGACGACCCGCGCGGTGAGCCGCCGCTGATGATGGCGCGAGCCGCCCTGTTGCTCGCTACTGAACCTGCAGAGAAGGTGAACGGCCGGGTGACCTACAGCCAGCAAATTCTCGGTGAGTTCGGCTTGATCGACGATGCCAAGGGTGGCGGTGTGGATCGTGTGGGATCGGGCTACTC
>JAPULC010000337.1 GCA_027295305.1 Gammaproteobacteria bacterium | reverse complement strand
CGCCCGTTCGCGGGCCGCCTCCGTCCCTTCTGCTGCCGTGCGCAAATCGATCACCGACCGAATGCCGCCATCCGCAAGAATCCGGTATCCGCCTTCCGCAGGCGCCCCGCCCGCCGCGATCGTGGGCGTGACCTGCTCGATGCGCACGGCTGCCTTCGACACATCGTCCCATCGGAGGACCTGCGCCGTCCCGGCACTCAACATCGCTGCGCTCACGCCACCAAGCACAAAGGCCACCAGCCATCGCGCCACTTCCACGCCTCCACTCGACGATGTCGCGTGAATGATAAGCTCTTCGACATGCATGAGTTTGACGCAATCGTGGTGCTCGGCCACAGCACCGACATCGATAATCCCGTCACACGGGGCCGTATCGACCGAGGACTCGAGCTTCTCGAGCAGAAACTCGCATCGCGAATCATCATGAGCGGTTGCTGCAGCATGAAGCTCGATTGCCGGCCTCGGCTAACCGAAGCGAAGGTGATGCGCGCCTACGCACTTGCCCGTCGCGCCGATGCGAATGCGATGCTCCTGGAAGAAGAGTCCGCCGACACCCTCGGCAACGCCTACTACACGAAGCTGCGTCATCTCGAGCCCTGCGGCTGGTTGAACGTTGCGCTCGTGACCACGGACATTCACAGCGAGCGCGCCGCGTGGATCTTCCGAAAGGTACTCGGCCCCGGCTTCCGCATCCGGAGCTATGCCGCAGAAAGTCCACCTAGCTGGTCCGCAGACGAACGCGCCCGCCACATCGAGCGCAATCGGCAACTCCTTCAGGCAACGCGCGCCCTGTTGAGCGACGTCGACGACGGCGATCACGATGCGGTGGCTCGCCATCTGGGCGTTGCACCGGCGTAACGTCGCGACCCCCTCCATGGCCGCTCTCAGGTTCCGTATCGCCCATGCAGGTACTTGAACACGGCCCGCAGGCCCATGGCTTCCCCGCCTTCCGGGCGTCCCGGCCGCGTTCGTGAATTCCACGCCATGAGGTCGAAGTGCGCCCAAGCAGTACCGTTGGGCACGAACTCCTTGAGAAAGAGCGCCGCGGTAATCGCGCCGCCCTGCCCGTTCGACGCCGCATTGACGATGTCCGCGACCTTACTGTCGAGCATTTCCCGATACGGATCGAAGAGCGGCATTCGCCAGACGGGATCTTTCATTTCGTCGGCTGCAGCGAGCAATCCCTCGGACAGCTCATCGTCATTGCAGAACATCGCCGGCAGATCGGGTCCCAATGCGACTCTGGCCGCCCCGGTGAGGGTCGAGAAATCGAACATGAGCTCCGGGGCATCCTCACCGCCGAGGGTGAGCGCGTCGCACATCACGAGGCGCCCCTCGGCATCGGTATTGTGGATTTCGACGCTGATACCCTTGCGCGATCGCAGAACGTCACCGGGATGATACGCATTGCCGGAAACGGCGTTCTCCACCGCCGGAATCAGCAGTCGCAGCCTGACCGGCAACCCATGCGCCATGATCATGTGCGCGAGGCCGATGGCGTGCGCCGCGCCGCCCATGTCCTTCTTCATCAGACGCATGCCCGCCGCCGTCTTGATGTCCAGGCCCCCGCTGTCGAAGCAAACGCCCTTGCCAACCAAAGTGACCTTGGGATTCGACGCATCGCCCCATTGAAGATCGACGAGACGAGGAAGGTGGTGGCTTGCCCGACCTACCGCATGAATGATGGGCAGGTTCCCCGCGAGCAGCCCATCACCCTCGACAACGTTCACACGGGCGCCAAAGCGCTGGCCAAGCGCCTCCACGGCGGAAGCCAGCTGCCCCGGCATCATGTCCTCCGGGGGTGTATTGATGAGATCACGGACCTGGTAGATGGCCTGCGCCTGATGATTGACGGATTCCAGATCCACACCGTCCGCCACGCACAGCCGCGCCAACGTCGCTTTCGAGTCGCGATAACGCGTGTATCGATACGCGCCAAGCGCCCAACCCAACGCGGCACTCTGCTGAGATTCGCCCGACCACGGCGCATCCAGGTAATAATCCCCTTCGGGCAACTCGCGAGACAGCGCACCCAGCGCGAACGGATCATCGGAGGATTTAACGCCCACCAGCACCCGCTCGAGCTCGCCATGCTCTCCCGGCACCAGACAGATTGAACCCGCCTCCGCCTTGAAGCCTACGCTTTGCGCCCAGCGCCGGGTGCGATCGCTCTGCGTCTCGAGCCACTCACTGAATGCTTCCTTCACCAGCGGCTCGATGGGCCGCGCGTCCTTGGATCGCTCGGGGAGCAAGGCATCGACCACGGCAGTCACTCCTGTCAGAGGTGAGGTCGCAAGTCTCGCGCTCGCCGGCTCGGCTTGCAATCCGAGACCGCGCACCGCGCCGTCCAAGGCGAAGCTCTTCATGCACTGCACCCTCGACAGCTGACGCAGAGAACGGATAGATTCCCCCCAGGGCAAGTGCAGAGGAAGAGATCGTGACCTACGACATCGTTATTCGTGGCGGACGGGTGATCGACGGAACGGGCCGGGCTGAATTCAAGGCCGACATCGCAATCCAGGGCAATCGCATCGCCGAGGTCGGCGACGTGAAGGAGAAGGGAACTCGCGAAGTGGATGCCGAAGGCAAGCTCGTCACCCCCGGCTTTGTCGACATTCATACGCATCTCGACGCCCAGCTCGCCTGGGACCCCATCGCGAGCTCGTCGTGCTACCACGGCGTAACGTCCGTGGTGCTCGGCAACTGCGGCGTGACGTTCGCGCCGTGCAAACCTGCCGACCGGGAATATCTCGCCAAGATGATGGAGTCCGTCGAGGACATACCGGCCGAGAGCATCAAGGAAGGACTTTCCTGGAACTGGGAGAGCTACGGCGATTATCTCGATTGTCTCGAGCAGTTGCCCAAGGGGGTCAACGTCGGCGGAATGGTTGGGCACTGTGCCGTGCGCTATCACGCCATGGGAGAGCGCAGTCTCGAGCAGGAGCCCGCAAGCGATGCGGACATCGAGCGCATATGTGCCTTGGTGGACGAAGCCATCGAGCACGGCGCGCTTGGCTTTTCCACGTCGCGTACGTTCATGCATCGCGTCCCGGATGGACGCCCTGTCCCGGGCACCTACGCCGATCCGAAAGAGCTCCTCGCAATCGGCAGCGTTCTCGGCAAATGGAAGCGTGGGGTATTCGAGGCTGCAGCACGGCTCGGCGAACGCGACAACGAGCAGCTCGACAATACCCGCGCGGAAGTGGAGTGGATGGCGAAGATCTCCCGCGACAACGATGTGAACGTGACCTTCGGTCTCGCCTCGAGCAATCGACGACCGCAACTCTTTCGGCGAGTGATCGAGTTCGCAGAAGAACACAATGCCCGCGGCGCACACCTGCGACCGCAGACCACGTGCCGTGGCATCGGTGGACTCTTCGGGCTGCACAATAGAACGCCATTCGACGCCGCGGCGCCGTGGCAGGCTTTGAAGACACTGACACTCGAGGAACGTCTGGCACGCTTGCGCGATCCGGCGCGGCGTGACGAGTTGGTGGCGTGCGTGGATCTCGAGGCGCTGCGATTGGACTTCGATCATGTCTATGTCCTCAAGCCAGGCCAGGTCCGCTACGACAACGATCCCAACAATTCCCTCGGGGCGCTCGCACGTGCACGCGGCGTGAATCCGGTCGAAGCGTTCATCGATCTGTCCCTCGAGACGGATGGCAAGGCGGTGCTGTCGTTTGCATCTCTCAATCCGAATCTCGAATCGGTGGTCGAGATGATCACCAATCCCACCGTAGCCATGGGTCTCGCGGACTCGGGCGCACACGTCGGGCAGATCATGGACGCGAGCCAGCCTACGTGGCTGCTGCAGTATTGGGTGCGGGAGAAGGGACTGTTCACGATCGAAGAAGCGATTCGCCGGTGGACCTCGGATACCGCCGGCATCTTCGGAATCCGTGAACGCGGCGTGCTGCGATCCGGCCATTACGCGGACGTCAACGTCATCGATCTGGACCGAGTGGAAGTTCTGACCCCGGAATACGTTCACGACTTTCCGGCGGGTGCCGGCCGCTACGTTCAGCGTGCCAACGGCTTCGACATGACCATCGTCAACGGCGAGGTGTTCATGGAAAACGGCGTGCACGCGGGAGCGCTGGCCGGACAGATGCTGCGCAGCACTGACTAAAGTTGCAGGCGGACTGGTCTTGAACGTCGTTCACGCCACGTTGAATGGTTCTGGTTTGTCGCATCGACCCAGCAACGTATACTCGACCGCGACCTTCAGGTGCCGGCGCCACCCCAGGTGGCGCTTGGAGAATCGGGAAACCGGTGCAGGAACATTCCTAAATCCGGTGCTGCCCCCGCAACGGTAGGCGAGCCGTCTCGAAGAGGCGGTCCGTCGGCAACGAGGCCACTGCGCGAACGCGCGGGAAGGCCGCCGACACATCGCGAGCCCGGAGACCGGCCTGGAGGCTTTGCGGCCGCGGTGGGCGGGTTCGAACGCAAACTCACCTCCACGGCTATCGTGTCCAACACCCGCGGGCGGCGGGAACCGTGGAGGGCATCATCATGCCTCGCCTGTGCTTGCTAATCGTCTCTATCGCCGCGTTCATCACCTGCGCGCATGCGGAAGAGCACATCGAAACCATGATTGTCACGGCGAGTCGATTGCCCATGCCGTTGGACCACGTCGCGGGAAGCGTCTCGGTCATCAACGCACGTGAGATCGACGTCAGCTCGAGCATCGTGATCTCAGATCTACTGCGCACGATTCCGGGACTGTCCATCAGTCAGTCCGGCGGTCTCGGAACCACGACCCAGGTACGCACTCGAGGCGGCGAAGCCAATCAGACACTCGTGCTCATCGACGGCATCGAGGCCAACGATCCCGCCATCGGATCGGAGTTCGATTTTGCCCATCTCCTCACGCGCGGCATCGAGCAGATCGAGGTCCTGCGAGGACCTCAGAGCTCTCTCTGGGGAAGCGATGCGCTGGGCGGCGTCATCAGCGTCACCACCAAGCGACCCACAGGGCCGCTGCGCATCGATGCACTCGCCGAGGGCGGCTCGTTCGCTACCAGGACTGCAAGCATCGGCTTGGGCGCAGCGCAGGAGCGCTACAGCTTCGCCGTTCACGGAAGCTATCTCGACACGGATGGAACCAATATCGCACAACAGGGCACCGAGGATGATGGCTATGACAATGCAACGCTATCGTTGACGGCGGATTTCACACCCTTCGATCGAATGAGCATGGACATGGCTTATCGCCACGTTCGCGCCAATACCGAGTTCGACCCCGCTCCGTTTCCGGACTTCGTGCCCGTGGACGGCGACCGCAAGTCCCAGATCACGCAGGACTACGCGCGGGTGACACTGCGTTGGGAGACGCATCCGTGGACACATTCCCTCGAAGCTTCGCTTCTCGATACGGAAAATAAAAATTTTGCAGATGGCACGCGCTCGAGCACAACCGAGGGCGAGCGCAAGAAACTGACCTATCAGCTCAGCCGCAAGCTCACGACTCGAAACAGCGACCACACATTGGTATTCGCCCTCGAGCACGAAATCGAGGATTTCGGCCAACGCGGCAACGCCTCCGCCTTCGGAGATCCAAATCAAAAGCAGAGCGCAACCAGTACCGGCGCAATCGGCGAGTATCGAGTGATCCTGGGCGACGCGCTCTTCCTTTCCTTCGCCGGTCGCTTCGACGACAACGACGAGTTCGGCAATGCTCACTCGTGGCGCATCACCGCTGCGCGGGAATTGGACGCAGCGAACGTGCGCATCCACGCAAACGTTGGAACCGGCACGAAGAACCCTACCTTCATCGAACGCTTCGGTTTCACTCCCGACACGTTCATCGGCAATCCAGCGCTCGACCCGGAAAGCTCGCTGGGCGCAGAAGCCGGCATACGAAAGGGCTTTCTCGACGGGGGTGGCAGCGCAGATCTCACAGTCTTCTACGAACGATTGGACGATGAGATCGACGGCTTTTTCTTCGACCCCGGCTCGGGAGGATTCACCGCCGTCAACCGTGACGACAAGAGTCGGCGCCGTGGGCTCGAGCTTTCGTTTCTGCTGGAGCCAGTCCCATCCGTCGTGGTCCGAGGGGGCTACGCGTTCGTCGATGCCACGCAATCAGGCGCGGATGGCAAATCTGCCCGCGAGATCCGACGGCCGCGACACTCGGGATACGTGACCCTTCTCCTCAGTGTCCTCGACGATCGCCTGGACCTTTACACGAGCTACAGCCACGTCGGCGCGAGGATCGACGACGACTTCGCCACCTTCCCCGCAACCAGGGTCGAGCTCGACGACTACGCGCTCGTGCGTATCGCAGCGAGCTATGCCGTGAGTGAACGGATATCCCTCTTTGCCCGCGTGGAGAACGCCCTGGATCAGGACTATCAGGATGTCTTCGGCTTCGACACCCCAGGTTTTGGCGCCTACGCCGGGATTCGCGTAAACACCTTGGGGAAATGAGCCCGCGTTTGTCACGGGTCTAGTATTCTGACGGTATGGATGGTGCCGGACACACCGTGCCCGGCACCAAATCCGCGAGAGACACGGCCATGGACACTGAGCGTCTTCGCGAATACACCGACGGCGTATGGGACGAGAAAATCGTCCCAGCGCTTCGCGAGTACATCACGATTCCGAACAAATCACCGATGTTCGATCCTCAGTGGCAGGACAACGGCTACATGGAGGACGCCGCTGAGCTGATCCACGCATGGTGTCGCCGTCAGACGATCGCGGGACTCACCACCGAGATCGTGCGCTTACCCGGACGCACACCATTGCTGCTTTGCGAGATCCCGGGCACCGGCGATGGCACCGTGCTTCTCTACGGACACTATGACAAGCAGCCTGAATTCAGCGGATGGGAACCCGAGCTCGATCCCTGGAAGCCGGTCATGCGTGACGGGAAGCTATATGGACGCGGCGGCGCGGACGATGGCTATGCAACTTTTGCCTCGATTACCGCAGTAGCTGCGTTGCAAGCCCAGGGGATCCCACACGCGCGCTGTGTCGTTCTGATCGAAGGCTGCGAAGAGAGCGGCAGCTACGACCTTCCCCACTACGTCGAAGCGTTGCGTGATCGCATCGGCTCGCCCGAGCTCGTCATCTGCCTCGACGCCGAATGCGGGAACTACGACCAACTCTGGCTCACCACTTCGTTGCGAGGCATGGTGCTTGGCACATTGCGCGCCGAGGTGTTGAGCCAAGGTGTCCATTCGGGAGGCGCCGGCGGCATCGTACCCTCGAGCTTTCGTATTCTGCGCGCCGCGCTCGATCAGTTGGAGGAAGCCGCGAGCGGAACCATGCTCGACACGCTGGAAGTGCAAATACCTGCCGAGCATCGCGAGCAGGCCAAGGACATGGCCAAGACACTCGGGGATCTAGTGATCGATCGATTCCCGTGGGTGCAAGGCGCGAGGCCCGTGAGCACCGATCTGGTGGAGCTGATTCTCAACAATACCTGGCGACCAAGCCTCTCGGTCACCGGAGTAGACGGAATTCCCGAGCTCTCGAGTGCTGGCAATACCCTACGTCCTGCCACGACGCTCAAGCTCTCGATCCGTCTGCCGCCCACCCTGGATGCGGATGAGGCCGCTGGAGCGGTGAAAGCGTGTTTGGAGACGCAGTCGCTTGGCCCGGTTCAATTCTCTCTCGAGACGGCCGAGACGGGCTGGTGCGCGCCGCCGCTCGATCCCTGGCTCGCGAAGTCTGTGGACGCCGCATCCAACGCATTCTTCGGTAATCCCTCACGGATGATGGGGTGTGGCGGCACGATACCGTTCATGAAGATGCTCGGTGACCAATTCCCGGGAGTGCAATTCGTGGTGACCGGCGTCCTTGGCCCCCATTCCAATGCGCACGGTCCCAACGAGTTTCTGCACATCGATACTGGAAAGCGGGTCACTGCCTGCGTGGCGGCCATCCTCGCGGACCACACCAGCCGACTCAGCTGAGATATAATGCGCACCATGTACCCATGGCAGACACCGCTTTCGTTCCCGCCTCGATGTCGCACCTGTTGACGGATGCGTCCAGGGTCGTCTTCGGCCCACGTCAACTCCCCATTTCTCCCACAGGTGCATCATGGATCTCTATCTACACAACAGCCTGAGCGGCAAGAAGGAGAAGTTCGAGCCCATCGACCCTGATCACATCAAGGTCTACGTCTGCGGCCCGACGGTTTACAACTACGTACACATCGGCAACGGTCGTTCCGCGGTTGCGTTCGACGTATTGTTCCGTCTGTTGCGTCATCTCTATCCGAAGGTCGCCTACCTCCGAAACATCACCGACATCGACGACAGGATCAATGCGGCGGCCCTCGAGTCGGGAGAGCCCATCGCGGAGCTGTCCGATCGCTATGCGGAGGCATACACCGATGACGCCGCAGCACTCGGTAACCTCGATCCGGATCTCGAACCCCATGCCACACATCACATCCCCGAGATCATTGCCATCATCCAGACGCTGATCGATCGCGGCCACGCCTATGAGGCAGAGGGACACGTGCTGTTTCACGTGCCCTCGGATCCCGACTACGGCACGTTGTCCAAGCGATCCCTGGACGACATGATCGCGGGCGCTCGTGTCGAGGTTGCCCCGTACAAGAAACATCCTGCGGACTTCGTCATGTGGAAACCTTCCACCGACGATCTTCCCGGGTGGGACAGCCCCTGGGGATATGGACGCCCGGGCTGGCACATCGAGTGCTCGGCGATGATCCGCAAGCACTTGGGGGAGACCATCGACATCCATGGAGGCGGCTCCGATCTCTTGTTTCCGCACCACGAGAACGAGATTGCGCAGAGCCGTTGCAGCTCCGACGCGAAGGAGTACGTGCACTATTGGTTGCACAACGGAATGTTGATGATAGACGAGGAGAAGATGTCGAAGTCCCTGGGGAACTTCGTCACCATCCGCGAGCTGCGCGATCGCTACGACGGCGAGGTGCTTCGCTATGCGCTCATTTCCGGACAATACCGTTCCTCGCTTAGCTGGTCCGAGGATCTCATTGCGCAGGGCCAGGCGAGTCTCGATCGACTTTACCAATCATTGCTGGACACGGTGGGCGATGAAGGGCTGACCTCGAACGATTACGCCGCGAACCGGAAGGAAGCCCCGGAGTCCGTCGTGAAAGCGCTCTGCGACGATCTCAATACTCCGGAAGCACTCTCTGCGATGCACGCAATCGCCGGAGCGTTGAACAGATCCAACGACCTCAAAGAGGCGAAAGCGTTACGACGTCAGTTGCTCGCCGGCGGCTGGCTGCTCGGGCTCCTGGGACGACAAGCTAAAGAGTATTTCCACGCCACGGGTCCCGGTACCCTCGACGAGGCCCAGATCGAGGCCATGATCACTGAGCGCGAAAAAGCGCGATCAAACCAGGATTGGGCCACCGCCGATCGCATCAGAGACGAGCTGACGGCGGCGGGGATAGAGCTGGAGGATTCTCGCGACGGCACCCGGTGGCGCCGCAAGCGATGAACCTTTGCGTCGTCGGTGCAGGGATCGGCGGGCTGACGACTGCGCTTGCATGTAAGCAAGCAGGGTTCGACGTTCGAATATTCGATCAGGCACCGGTACTGCAGGAAGTCGGCGCGGGTCTGCAGCTGGGCCCCAACGCGGTCCACGTCCTCAACGCCCTAGGCCTCGAGACCACCCTTGCGGAAGTCGCGGTCAAACCCGAAGCCATTCACATGCGGGCTGCGCAATCCGGCCACCTGCTCGCTTACTTGACCCTCGGCGACGCCGCCGACCAACGTTATGGTGCGCCTTACTATCATGTGCATCGTGCAGACCTGCAGTCGATCCTGCTCGACAAGCTGAACGATGTCGGCGTCGCGCCTGAGCTCGATGCGCAGTGCGTGCGCGTGACCGAAGAGGCGCAGCACGTCACGGTGGGCTTTCGGGATGGACGAGAAGCGCGTTTCGATGCGGTGATCGGTGCCGACGGCATTCACTCCTTCGTTCGCGAACGTCTGTTCGGGCCCGAACACCCACGCTTTACCGGCTACGTCGCTTTTCG
>JAPULC010000336.1 GCA_027295305.1 Gammaproteobacteria bacterium | reverse complement strand
TGACGCCATGAACGTCAAACATACCGTTCCACTGCTCTACGTCTCCGATATCGATGCGTCGAGGCACTTCTACTGTGACGGCCTCGGGTTCGAGATCGCACAGTCGTGGGAGCCCGACGGCAAACTCGCTTGGTGCTGGCTGTCCCTCGGCGGCGCCGCGATCATGCTCCAGCAGGCTGAACTCGACGATCTGCCCCCGCATAGAAAGAACATCGTCATCTACTTCCTCTGCGAGGATGCCGATGCGGTGCGCGCGGACATTACCGCTCGCGGCATCAGGGCCAGCGAACCCAACGACGAGTTCTACGGCATGAGACAGGTATCCGTCACCGATCCCGACGGATACGCCCTGTGCTTCGAGCATCGAATCGCCGCGCGATAGAGCAACGCAACGATTGAGCAGAACCCAATGATTTTTTAAATCCGTAACCAGAAAGCCATGAAGAAGAGTGCCGGGACGAGGGAGATTGGGCTTCAGTACGGTGAAGTACGCGTAGTGAGCTCTTCTTCGGATTGGGCCGTGGAATACGCGCGTGCGCGCAAGGCCATCGTTGCGTGCCTCGGCGAACTCGAGGTGACCATCGAGCACGTCGGAAGCACAGCGGTGCCGGGCTTGAGCGCAAAGCCCATCGTCGACATCGGCATCGGTGCATCGACAACCGAAGACATCGAGAGAGTCATTGACGCTCTCGAGCACGGAAGCTTCATCTATCGCGGCGACAAGGGAAAATCCGGAGGACATCTCTTTGTCATGGAGAGCGCCCCGGCTTTCAGAACCCATCACATACATCTCGTGCTGAAAAGCGATCCCGAGTGGTCTAACTACCTGCGCTTCAGGGATGCCCTCGTCGCGGACTCGGCTTTGCGCGACGACTATGCACGCCTCAAGCAGTCCCTCGCGCAAGCACATCGACACGACAGACCAACCTATACGAAGGCAAAGGCCGCATTCATTCGGAGGGTGCTCGACACCCGATGATTGACGTCGACATCCCGGGAGTGGAACGCAGATGAGTACCGAAGTCGTCATCACCGATCTTTCAAAAGGCAAATCGAGCGAGAGAGATCGGGCCGTCGCGGCCATCCGTGCGGGATTGTCCCAGTACAACCTATCGCGCTATCCCAACGCGACGAGTGATGATCTGGTCCTCGTTCTCGAACGCGACAACGTCGTCGTGGGGGGCCTCACCGGTCGCCTCGCCTGGGGTTGGCTCAGAGTGGATTTCCTCTGGATCGAAGACTCGTTGCGAGGCCAAGACCACGGTGGGCAGCTCCTACGCAGGGCTGAAGAGTTGGCGCTAGCCAGCAGCTGTCACGCAGCACACACCGATACCTTCAGCTTTCAGGCGTTGGACTTCTACCTCGGCGCCGGCTACGAGGTCTTCGGGCAGCTCAATGACCATCCCCCCGGCGAGACCCACTATTATCTAAAGAAGATCTTATCTGAAGAAGATGAAGGCCCGCATGGGCGATGACCATCCCAAGCGGGATTAAGCTGCTCGAAGAGACCGAAGGCGAAGGCCGCCTCGCTCAAAAGGGCGATCGCGTCGTGTACAACCTTCGGATTCATCTCAATCGGGGCGACGAGGTGCCGATGAACGAGCGACAGGCGCAACACGTGCCCGGGCAATTGCTACGCGATGTCGATGGCCAAACCCTCGTAGACCATACGACGACGTTAGGCAGACGCCAGTCGATCGCTGCCGTGGAGTACGCGCTGATCGGCATGTGCGAAGGCGGATATCGCAAGCTGCGCGCAAGCCCTCATCTCGCGTATGGCACGAAGGGTATCCCCGACCTGATCCCTGCGAACGCAGTGCTCGTGCTCGAGATCTGGTTGAGATCGGTTGTCAATGGGTGAAGCGCTTCAACTTCGCGGGTGCGCGGGCGCGCTACACTTGAGCTGAAGATCGGGACGACATGGTTCTATGGACGGCGAAACATCATTGCTGTGGATGGTTCTCTTCGGCGCCATCGGCATGGGTTACTTCGCATACGGCCGCAAGCAGAAGCGAACCATTCCCTTGCTGTCCGGAATCGGCCTCATGGTCTACCCCTACTTCATCTCCGGAACCTTCGCTATGATCGCCGTGGGGGCGATCCTTCTGGCGATCCCCTACTTCATCAGAATCTGAGCGCGATCCCATGGGTACCAGCGACGCATCGCCTTCGAGGTAAACCGTTCGACGCTGAACTGTTGGTTCAATGCAATGCGAGTAATCGAGTTCTCCCCCGAACATGCACGACCTATCGAGCTCTACGAGAGCGTAGCGGCATCGAGTGTATCCCTCGCCGACGGCAGCGGCGAGGTGCACGTCTACTGCCTGCATTTCGAACCCGGAGGAGAGATTGGGTTGCATCCAACGGGCCTCGGACAGCTGTTTCTCGTGATGCACGGCGAGGGCTGGGCTCGCGGAGGCGACGGAACGCGCGTGACGTTGTCCGCAGGTCAAGGGGCCGTATTCGAATGCGGTGAGCTGCACGCGAAGGGAAGCGATTGCGGCATGACCGCGCTGATGGTGCAGATCGAGAAGCTGAGATCCGTCGATGAGGATTGAGCAGATCGGCGACGATTCCGAAGCAAGAACACAAGTGCTCGCGCTTGCCGACGAGCTCGATCAACGTCGATACGTTGAGCGTGTCTACGAGCACAGCGACCAGACGCTCCTGTTGGGCGCATTCGAAGGTGACGCGTGCGTTGGATTTCTGGTGCTGCTGATTCAAGTGATCGGTCGCGACGCCGGTCGCCCTCCGATCCTGCGTGATGAGGCTCCACTCCGCGAGGGCTACGTCGAAGCATTTGCGGTCCACCCGAGATACCGACGTCGCGGCATCGGCCAGCACCTGCAAGAGCACGCCATAGAGCTCTCGATTGCACGCGAGTGTTACCAGATCCGGTCGCGAAGTCCGCTGACGAGCCGGGAAAACTATGCACTCAAACTCAAGATGGGCTACGCGATTCATCCGAGCGACGAGAACGATTCCTACTTCTTCATCAAGCGCATCGAAGCTTGATTTGCCCCTCGCCGAGCCGCATCTAGAGAAGTTATGAGTAGTGGTCCCCTGTCTGAGGTCAGTGTAAACGACGCACGCGGTGGCGATGCGGTGGTTCTTCTTCATGGCCTCGGGCGCAGCCATCGTTCGATGGGACGGCTCGCGCAGCATCTCACCGCGCAGGGCCATCAGGTGGTGAACCTGCCCTATCCTTCGAGGCGTCACGCGCCCGAGCAGCTGATGAATCACGTCGCCTCCGAGATACGCACTCACGTGAGCTCGGACACGCGGCTGCACTTTGTCACGCACTCTCTGGGCGGCATCATCGTGCGCGCCCTGTTGGCCGACGATCCCCCACCGAATCTCGGACGTACCGTGATGCTCGCGCCACCCAACAAAGGCAGCGAGCTTGCCGACCTGCTGAGCGGGCGTGCGTCATTTCGATGGACCCTCGGCCCCACCCTTCCGCATCTGGGCACGCACGAGACAAGCTTTCCTCGTCGCCTTCCCGCAGCGGATTTCGAGCTCGGCATCATCGCGGGCCGTGGATTTCTGAATCCGATCGGGGCCGCCGTTGTGGCGAGCCCAAACGACGGCGTCGTCTCGGTTGAAAGCACCCGCCTCGAAGGCATGAACGACTTCATCGTGGTGAACCGTTCACACACGTTCATCATGCAAGCACCGGAAGTGATAGAGGAGGTTGCTCACTTCCTGCGACACGGATGTTTTAGTGGTTCCAAGGCATGAGATCTCATCTCTGAGACCGTCGCCGAGACCTCGTCAGAGCGTGTTACGATCGCCTCTGTGCTGCGGAGGAGCGACATGTGCAGAAACATCAAAACGCTTTTCAACTTCGATCCACCGGCAACGGACGAGGAGATCTGTGCGGCGTCGCTGCAGTTCGTCCGTAAGCTGAGCGGATTCAACAAGCCTTCACAGGCAAACCAGGCGGCATTCGATCGCGGCATCGAGGAGGTCACCCGTGCCGCGCATACGCTTCTCGAGCGGCTCGTCACCACCGCCGAACCTAAGGATCGGGAGGCCGAGGCCGCGAAGGCGCGGGCGCGAACAGCCAAGCGCTTCGGAGGCGCGGCCGTCGCCTGACGCAATCTTCGATTCCGAAGCTTTTCCTATCCTCCCCGCGCATGCAATCGGGACCGACAGGTCACCGATACGCACGCCCCGGTGCTCAACCCAAATTGCGCTAGATTTGTAAGCGGGGCAGGGATCTGTCCTTACGCGGGACAAGGTGATCAATGACTCCGACCATGGCGCGGGGCCTGCTCTTCGCTCTATTCGCCGTCTCTGGCTTTTCGGGACTCATCTACGAATCCATCTGGGCCCGATATCTGAAGCTGTTCCTGGGCCACGCAGCCTATTCGCAGACGCTGGTGCTGGTGATCTTCATGGGCGGCATGGCGATCGGCGCATGGCTTGCCGCTCGCTACAGCCCCCGTTTGCGTAACCTGCTCCTGGGCTATGCCATCGTCGAGGTGTTGATCGGGCTCTGCGGCGCGGGGTTTCACCCGCTGTTCGTCGGCACGATGGGTTTCGCCTTCGACAGCGCGATACCGGTGCTTGGCTCGGCGTTCCTGGTGCAGTGCTTCAAGTGGGGCCTCGCCGCGCTTCTGATTCTTCCACAGTCGATACTGCTCGGCGCCACCTTCCCGCTCATGAGCGCCGCGGTGGTGCGCCGTTTTCCCGACGTGGCGGGATCGAACATCGCGATGCTTTATTTCACCAACTCCCTGGGTGCTGCGTTCGGTGTCCTGACCGCGGGATTCGTGATGCTCGCAGCCGTTGGCTTACCCGGGACCATCCTGAGCGCCGGCCTCATCAACGTAGGGCTCGCCCTCGTCGTGTGGCTCATCAGCCGCGGGCCCAACTGGAATTCAGAAACTGCGCCACAAGGTGCGCAACCGATGTCCGTCATCGGCGACGAGAGACCGATGGCACCCCCGGAGCTCGCGATATTTCTCGTTTTGGCTGGCGTGACGGGTGCTGCGTCGTTCATGTACGAAATCGGGTGGATCCGCATGCTCGGCCTCGTGATGGGCGCATCCACACACGCCTTCGAGCTCATGCTGAGCGCATTCATCTTCGGCCTCGCCTTCGGTAGCTTCTGGATCCGACGCCGCATCGAGCACTTTCGCGATCCCGTGATCTTTCTCGGGACGGTGCAGGTGGCAATGGGCGCGCTTGCCCTTGGCACGCTCGCAGTCTACGGCTCCACGTTCGGGTGGATGTCGACCCTGCTCGGAATCCTGACAAAGAGCGACGCGGGCTACGTGGTGTTCAACGTCGCGAGCCACACGATTGCGCTTCTGGTGATGGTCCCCACCACGTTCTGTGCCGGCATGACGTTGCCGCTGATCACCTGGATTCTGCTTCGCCGCGGCGGCGGCGAGGCTAGCATTGGGCACGTATATGCGGCCAACACCCTCGGCGCCATCGCGGGGGTTGTGATCGCGGTGCATCTTGCGATGCCGCTGGTCGGTCTCAAGGGCGTGATCATCGCCGGCGCCGCAATGGACATCGGGATCGGCATCTATATCGTCTATGGGCTCACTCAATGGAAGAGCTGGTTGCGTCCCTCGCTCGCTGCATCCGGCGGGGCGGTGCTCCTCGTAGCGGGCATCTTCGCGGAGCTCGATGTCGACAGAATGTCGGGGGGCGTGTTTCGGCACGGGCGCGTGGTGGAACCCGACGCCGAGGTGATCTTTCACCGTGACGGCAAAACCGCCACGGTGGACGTGGCGCGCTACGGTTCCTCGCTTCTGGCGCTGCGCACCAATGGCAAAGCAGATGCCAGCATCAACATGGATCCAGAGGCTGCACGCAGCACCGATGAGCACACCCAGGTGTTGGCCGCCGCCCTTCCCATCGGCGCGCGACCCGATGCACGCGACGCTGCAGTGATCGGATTCGGCTCCGGTCTCACGACACATGTGCTGCTTGGATCGCCCAACCTCGAGCACGTCACCACCGTGGAGATCGAACCGGTGATGATCGAGGGCGCCAGGTACTTCCTGCCGCGGGTGAAAAGGGCCTTTGAAGACCCACGAAGCATCATTCGAATCGAAGATGCCAAGACTTTCTTCGCGAGCGCGAATCAACAATACGATCTGATCATCTCCGAGCCGTCGAATCCCTGGGTAAGTGGCGTGGCGGGACTGTTTTCAAGGGAGTTCTATGCGCTGGCGAGACGCTTCCTTCGCGCGGACGGCGTCTTCTGTCAATGGCTTCACACCTACGAGATTGATCCACCCTTGGCGGCTTCCGTGATGCTCGCGCTTCAGGAGTCGTTTCCCTACTACGAGATCTACAACGCCAACGACGTCGACATGTTGATTCTCGCCAGCGACCGGCCAATCGAAATCGACATCGACTACCTGCTCCAAACACCCGCGATCGCAGAGGAACTCGCCACCGTCTCCATGCGCAACGCGAGCGATCTCCATGCACTTCGCGTGGGATCTGAAGCGCTGATCGGCCCGCTGTTCCGAAGCTTTCTCGCCGAAGCCAACTCCGACTACTACCCGGTGCTGGACCTTGGCGCGGTGCGCACGCGTTTTCTGAAGGCGGACGCATCGAGCTATACCGACGTCGCGCGCGCTGCAGTGCCGTTGATCGAGATGCTCGATCCGAGAATGCCAACCCTGAGCGATGTGACCGCGAATACCGGCAATCCGGAAGTTCAACGCGCGGGCTCTGCGCGCTTCGCAATGGCAGTGCGTGATTTCATCGCAGAACCCGACTTCGCGGCGGGCACGGTGCCATTCACCGACAAGGGAAAACGCACGTTGCTCTCGATGCTCGCGGGCTGGGAGCGGTGCGGAGGACCGGGTGAGGACGATTTCTGGATCGACAACCTTCTGACTTTCGCCGCCATGACCGTTCCGTTCCTCTCGAGCGCAGAGCTCGACGCGATGTGGAACACGATGCAATTGCACACCTGCCAAGGGCTCGAATCCCCCGCTCGCGCGGCGTGGCAGCAGCTCGTGCGCGACGTCTCGGCGCGCGACGCACATGCAATGCTCGCGGGCGCGCGCAAACTTCTCAGCGTGACAGAGAACACCGAGAATCGCCGCCGCAACCGCTATCTCGTCACCGTGGCGATGACCGCCGCGCTCGCGAACGACGATGCAGCGTCGGCAAAGAGCGTCTGGCGCACCCACGGCTCATCACTCATGGCAAACGGAGGTCCGACTGCCGAGCTGAGGCTCCTGATCGCTCAGGTTGCAGAACGCACGATCGACGAAGAGGTGATCGCTTCGGCGGGTGGCTGAGGCGAAGGGGACTGTCCCCCAAAATCAACTGGGCGAAGAATGCGAGGAGGACATACATCGTGCGCTGGCTCATCATCCAAGGGTTTGCTCTCGCAATTGCCGTGCAATCCCTGGCATCCGCTGCACCCGCACCCGCGAGCGAGCGCGCAAACGCGGTGGAATCCTGTGCGGCAAAGCTTGGCACGGCACAGGTCGAACCGAGGGAAGGGCGCGCCTACTGCGCCTGCATGATCGATGGGCTCGAGCGTGAGTTTGGTGCCGATGCAGTTCATCGCGAGGTGGACCCGAACTCGATTCAGCAATACATGGGACGCATGCTCGAGATCGTCAGTACCTGTACACACTTATTGCCGCGAGCCGACTCTCGCTAATCCGCAAACAGAGCACCAGGTTCGACTATCGTGTATAACCCTGCGTTGGAGGGCCTGCGCGGCCCGGTCTGAAGCGGCAAACAAGCAAACCGAGGCACCGCATCATGGAAAAGCAACGCTTCCCTACAAACGCGGCAGATCGCTCGGGTACCCAGGAAACACCCGTGGGGCCCTATCGGCTATCGGTGGAACATCGTGAGGTCAGTGAAGACGGTGGGCTCACCATCCACGTCTTTGGCCCCAAGGATGGAAACGACGAAGAGCTCCTGCGCTTCGACTGCTTCCGCAAGACGCCGCACTACCACCTGGGCCTATCCTATCGAGATGCCCCGCACATCGAAATCGACGACCCGGATCCGTTCAACTGGTCGCTTTCGCTGCTCGCAAGCTCGTTCGAAACGCTTCTCCAGGATGCCGGAGCGGACAGCACGGTGCGCAACGCATGGGAAATCGAGCTTGCGCCCGCGCTCGAGGTGCTGCGTCGCGAGGCCGCGTCACTCACTCCCTAAAAAAATGACGAGAATATGCCGGCAACAGCAATGACCGTGCGCCCACCATCAGAGGGTGTCGCAATAGCCGGCTCCGCCGTCTTTTGCCTGGCTGCGATGCGCGTGTCAGGCGCCGACGCACCCGAAGCCGACGAGAATGTGAGTCGAAACACTCGATGAGTAGCAGCACCCGTATCCTGCTCACGGACGACGCTAACGCCCCATACGTCGATCAGACGAAGGACTACATGCGCCTCTATGACTGGGAGGCGAATCCGGCGTACATGGCTGCACTCGAGAATGCAGCCAACGAGCCAAGGCCGCTACTGGTTTTCGCGCTGGGACCCGAAAGCCACGTATTGGGCGGGCTGCTGGGGGAGACTCAGCTCGCGTGGTTCAAGGTCCACGTCCTCGCTGTGGAGCAGGACTCGCGCAAGAACGGCATCGGCTCGCGGCTCCTGCGTACAGGAGAGGGAGAGGCGATGAATCGCGGCTGCCGCCACGTCTACCTCGATGCCATGGAATATCACACCCCGGAGTTCTACGAAGGGCACGGCTATGAGCGTGTCGCCACGCTACCGGACTGGGACTCCCGGGGCCGCGCGAAGCACATCTACATCAAAGATCTCGGCACCTGAGCACCCGCGCGAGGATGAGTTGGCGCTCCCTGCGATTGGATGCCCCTTTCGGCACGCAACAGATCCGCGGCTGAAAGCGGCCGGAAAGATTGTCGAGCTTTTGCGGCAGCACCCTCGTTACAGTCAAAAAATTCCTCTGTAAACAAAAGCTTGTGTGGCTACACTACGAGGGCACAAATGTGGCTCTCCCCTGATGCTACCAAACGGAAACTGGATAGGACGTGGACGCTTCATCACGCGAGAACACGTCCTCGGTGAACCCATCGAGTGCCTGTTCAAGGTTTCCAGCGAGGATCCGGGCATCATCATCGAGGGATTTCAGGAGCAAGAGGGAAGTGCGCCGCGCCGAGAGTTCAGTATCGTGATCTCGGCAGACGATTCCGGCACCTATGAGCTGGACGTGCACTTCGGCGACTGGTCGTTGGCGGGTACTGCGAAACTCGAGAGCCAGCCGTGTCTCGGGCTGCTCTGGTCCGAGGATGGCCGCTTGCACGCAACCTTCGCGCTGTTCGATCTCGCGAACGGTCACGGCCTTCGTGGCATCATCCACGCAGCCGGCACGGTGATCAGCTGGGAACTGGCACTGCAGGAGCATCACCGCGTGATGGGCGGCGACAACGTCGTCACGTTGAGTGCCCGTCGACGCAGGTGAGCCTGCGCGAGCGTCACATGACTGCGCCCCTCAGCGAAACTGCCCGCGAACTTTGGGACTACATGAGCCTGCTGTGCGAGGAGGCGTACAACGTCAGCTGGATACAGCATCTCGAATATGCACTCTGGTACGCGGTCTCCAACGGCCCCATGCAGTATGGAAGGCTCGCGATAACGGAGCACCATATCGCACATCTCAAGCATCTCTCGGATCTGTGCGACGGCTGGATCGCGTTCGAGGAAGAGTGGGTGTCCACAGCCGAATGGGAGCGGCTATACCGCGGCAACATCGATCACCCACGCATCGGCTGAGCGTGTCCGGGTCGGACCGAGCACGCACAGATGGCACAGTGAATCGCCTTCGATGCATCATGTCACGGGGGCGTGCGGAGGTCTGAGTCGATCGCAGAGATCAAGATCATACCCGAGAGGCCGGGCGACGCCGAGTCCATCTATGCGGTAAATGCCAGTGCATTCGCTACCCATGGCGAAGCGGAGCTGGTCGCGAAGCTGCGTTGCGATGTGACGCCGTGGATCTCTCTGGTCGCAACAGTGGACACCGACGTTGTCGGTCACATTCTGTTCACGCCTGTAGACATTCAAGACGACGAACGTCCGGGCACCGCCATTGCGCTGGCTCCCGTTGCAGTGCTGCCCGAGCATCAGAACCGCGGCATCGGTTCCGCGCTCGTACGGAAAGGCCTGAGCAACTGCGAAGCAACAGGCGAACACGTCGTCTTCGTACTGGGGCATACGAACTATTATCCGCGCTTCGGCTTCGAGCCAGCGTGGCCGAGGGGACTCTACTTCAACACACCCGAGCCCAATCCCGCATTTTTCGTGCTCGAGCTTCAGCCCGCGGCTCTCGGCGGGCGGCGCGGAGAGGTGCGCTATCATCGGCACTTCTACGACGTCTGAACCTGGCGCTGTGCATGAGACGTTCGCAAGCAACATGCCGAAGGCGACAATAGCGCGATCGACGCATTCAAACGCAATGGCGTTGCGCATTTCGGCGGGTGCATCGAGTGTCTGATAGTCACCGGAAATCACGCGCCTGACGATGCGTGACGGCGAATTAGCAAAACATTGCGAGACCACGTGAGCGAATTCGAACTCTCGAACCTCGGCGATGCACCTGAAGCTCGCGCCCCTGACGGCTCACGCGTGCGCGCGCTCTTGCGCACGCAAGGCGGCAGCATGGCGCACTTCGAGCTCGCGCCAGGCGCGTGTTCGAAGGCGGTGGCCCACCACCGTGTGGACGAACTTTGGTTCGTGCTCAGTGGTTGCGGCGAGATCTGGCGTGCCCACAATGGCCGCGAAGAGATCAGTGCGCTTGCACCCGGGGCCTGCTTCAGCATCCCGCATGGCTTTCACTTTCAATTTCGCGCATCCGAGGATGCGCCCTTGCGCGTGGTGGCGGTCACGATGCCACCGTGGCCGGGTCCGGATGAAGCGTACGCGGTCAAGGGCACCTGGACCGAGGATCCAGGTTGAGCGAGTCTCCCCCCATGGAACGTGAAGAGCTGGCTTCCAGAATCTATCGATGTGCCCACCTTGAGGGCGAATTCGAGCTGCGATCGGGATTGCGCACCACCGAATATTTCGACAAATATCGCTTCGAGTCCGATCCCTCACTCCTGCGGGCCATTGGGGAGGCCATGTTAACCCTGATTCCACCTGGACCGACGGCGCTCGCAGGCCTGGAACTCGGTGGTGTCCCGCTCGTCACCGTGTTGTCCCAGCTGACCGGGCTGCCTGCCCTGTTCGTGCGCAAGGCGCCAAAGGATTACGGCACACGCAAGCTTGCCGAGGGTGGCGACGTCGAAGGACGGAATCTGCTGATTGTCGAGGATGTGGTCACCACCGGCGGACAGATCATTCAATCATCCCTGAATCTACGCCGCCAAGGGGCCCAGGTGGGCCACGCGGTGATCGTGATCGACCGCGAGCAGGGCGGCCGGGAGAACCTGGCCCGCGAGGGCATCGAACTGCATCCGCTCTTCACCATGGGCGAGCTGAAGCGCGCCGGGAGCTGAGATCGACGAGTGCTCGGACACAAAACCCTCCGACCATGGAGCGTCGGAGTGGGCTTCCGGGGGTACTCGAACAAGGGTGGTGGTTTTTTGAACGCCTCTGCATAATACGCCCCCGCTGGGGCACCTCGATGCCGTAGCCCGATAAAGAAGCTGAAGCAGCTATGCTTCAGTCGATTGTTTCTGTTTGATACTTCACGGGATGGAGATTGAGCGTGAAGAAAATTTATGTGGGTAACCTCCCGTGGACTGCCACGGAAGAGGACGTCCGCGAATTCTTCTCTGAGTACGGCGACGTCGGATCGGTTGCGATCATCGTCGACCGCGAAACCGGACGCTCCCGCGGCTTCGGCTTTGTCGAGATGGAGGATTCAGACGCCGACCACGCGATCGAAGAGGCGAACGGACAGCCTCTCGGAGGTAGAACCCTGCGCGTGAACGAGGCCCAAGAGCGACGCCGGGAGTCCGGCCCGCCCCGTGGACGTCAAGACCGCGACTACGACGATCGCTAACCGTTCAGTAGACCCCGCGCCAAAACGATAGCCATCGGCCCGAGGCGGGGTTCTTTCCAGGCGAACGGCCCCCTTTCTGCTCCTGCTTTCAGACCGGGACCGAGTTCGCTCGTCCGTTCGATGACCGCGCTTGGCTCGTGGTCAGTTGAAGCTGACAGCGGGGGACCCGTCACGCGTCGCAGGCCTCGTAGCTCGAGAAGCACTGTCTGTGGCCCCCCGGGGCGTGGCTGCCGTCGCTCCGCCACGGGGTCTCCTCGCCGGCACGGTTCCGCCTTTGAGCTCGATCAGTCGGACCTCCCAGCCCGATTGCACCGGCACCAGAGCGATGGCAAGTTCGTAGTAGCGGATCGCATCCTGGCGCATGCCATACCGATCTGCGTCCTCCGCCGCCTCCACCAGCCGTTCCGCAATGGCCGCAAGCGCCGCGTGCGCCGCGCTATTGCCCGGGTCGTCTGCCAGAATGTCCTGAAATATCTCGATCGCATTGCCACCCGGTGGCTTGGTCAGGTAGCCCTTGGCCATCAACGTCTGCGCCTGAACCAACTGCCGGCTGGTACGGCTGAGCTGCCGCCGCTCCGCCATGATCTCCTTTCGAAGCTGGTTCAGGCGATCATGTTCAGCAGTGGAGGACTGCAGGGCATCGAAAAACGCCTTGTTGCGTTCAAGCGAGAACGGCTCGCGCACGAACTTTGCAAGCGCCGCCAGACCTGCTTTAGCCGCTTCGTTTTCGGGATCCTCGCTGATCGCAGCCTCGTATTCTCCCTGGGCCAGCTCGTCCTTGCCCCAATTGAAGTATCCCTCAGCCCTCGCCAGCCGTACGTCACGAAGAATCTTGCCGTCCTGATCGTGACCGCGGATGATCTGCTCGACGCGCCTGAGCTCCGCATGGTCGGGCGATGACTGGTAGCCGAGATTCAGGAATCGGGCGGCGGAATGAAGATCGCCTTGATCCAATGCTCTCGCCGCTCGCTCCGCCATGCGTTCCGCAACGAATCTGAGTCCAGCCAACGCGCGGTCGCTGCTGGGGTCGCGCTCGGCCACCGTGCGATAGTATTCAAAGGCATTGGTCCCCTGAGGGCGAATCACGGCGCCCTGCTCGAGCAGCGTTCCGGCCTCGTCGAGGATGGACACCAGGTGAAGAAATTCCACCAGTCGTTCGTTCAAACGTCCCACCATGTCGTCGGGGCCGAAATATTTACCGCTGTCCCGGGCGAGCTGCTCCGCGGAATCGAAATCGCCATTGGCCATCATGTCGAGTGCCCCCTGCTCGAAGCGCTCCGCGAGCTCATCGAGCTTCGACTTCGCGAACGGATGCTCGGGCGATATCTGAAGCACGTCACGATACACACCCACGAGGCTCCCCAGTTCGCTCTGCTCCGCGACGAGCTTGCGGGCCTGAAGCAGCAGTCCGTCGACCTTGA
>JAPULC010000335.1 GCA_027295305.1 Gammaproteobacteria bacterium | reverse complement strand
CCAGGTCGCCATCGGTTGGCGCCTCAGCCACGACGATAGCCGCATCCCGTGGCCAAGCGAAGAAAGCTGATCGGGACCCGAAGGGCGCTGGGCGCTAGTCGGACGGCGATCGTGGGGCACTTCATGACCGAGAATCTCCTCATCACAGGATGTGGAGTCGCTGTCGGGCTGATGCTCGGGCTCAACGTGGTGTTGACGATGGCGGGCTTACCGAGATCAACGCGGCCCCCGCGATCATATGTGTCGTCTTCATCGTCCTGTTGGGATTCGTCGCGGTGCTCGCGCCAGCGCTACGTGCAGCACGCGTTCCGCCGGCGGTCGAGACGTGGACCGCGTAGCTGGATGATCGCGCCCACCGTGGTCTCGAGACCCGAAGAAAACGCCAGGCAATTGCCCGGCGTTTTTGGTTCATGGACCGCTGCGCAGAGACGACCTTCGAGCAGCGGTTGTCAGCGAATGGTCATCTGAGGATCGTACGCTAACAGCTGAATCTTCAGGACGTCGGCGTCGTCGGTTCCCTCGATGGGAGCCTCGATCCCGGGCTGAACGACGTCATATGCGTTCTGCTGGGCCTTAATCGTTGCTTCACGCCCGAACAGCCAGCTCGGCTCGGGATAGTTCAGCCGCCCGGACCCCGGGTCGGTTCCATGATCGGGCTGAGGCGTGATGAGATGCACGACCACGTGATCTGGTTCCTCGGTGACCTGGACCTTGAAGTCGACCTTGTACCGGTCCTCGGGCCGTCGAGGCATCGTGACCCAGTACGTGTAGATCTTCTTGTCGAAGCCAATGGCGAACTTCAGTGCCTCCTTTCGAATCTCCTCACAGTGATCGATGTCTTTCCAGTAGGGGCTCGTTTTTTCCGAGCCCGGGTCCCCTTTCGCGTAAAATTTGTTCTGAACATATTCACACGAATCTCTGCTGACGCCGACCTTTCGCAAGATGTCGAACATCGAGGTGCCGGCTTCGAGCAGTGCAAGCACGCGCTGACGCCCGGTGCCGGTTGAAAGTGCCCGGTCCAACGCCTCGTTGACGTGGCTTTTTTTGATGCGATAGCAATTACCTTCGCAAGCCATTTTTTCTCCTCCCGATTCCTTTATGGGATGTCTATGGGATGTCGTACTCTAGAGTGACCGATCGAGGCGACGCGACAGCGAGAGCTTTGCTTCCTTTCGCAGGTCGTCCAGATAGGATTCAGCCTGCGCGGACAACTCCGCCGCGCGCGAGTGATCGCCTTTCGTGTCTCTCGCTCGCAGAGCGTCGGCCAGTTGTCGCTGTGTCAGGGCGTGCTCAACGTTAGCGCTCGCCAGCTCGGTCACGCTGAGAGCTTTTTCAAACCAGGTTTCTGCTCGATCGTACTCCTCGACAACGGCCAGGGCGAGGCCCAGCACGCGAGGTATGCAGAAGAGCCAACCCAGCGTGAAATTCACTCCGTTATCTGCTGCCGTCTCGAGCCATCGGATCATGTCGCGAATCGGGCTCGGGTCGTTCAGCTTCGCTGCGATCTCTACGTTGAGGCAAAGTCGGTTCAGACGGGTGGGGTCGAGGCTGCGTCTGGGTGTACGAAACACGACATCTGATACTTGCCCACCCGAGTGCAGCTCGATGAAAGCGCGGTGCAGGCTCGCGATCGAGGCGTACGGGGCAGGGTTGGAGACCAGCGCGCCTGGGTTGACGAGATGGTCGATCTGCCTGAGGGCGCCGTCACTGTCGCCCGCCAGGAAGTCGGCACAGGCGGATGCAAACACGATCTCGCCCGCAGTTTGCGCGAAGTCGGCGCGCCGGATCACTGCAGCTGCTTCGCCAGAGATCTCCCGCACATTCGCCAGATTTCCCCGGGCAAGCTCGATTGTGAGCTCCAACGCGAGTGCCATCGTGAGCCCGGAGAAGTTCCTCACCTTGAGGTTGACGTGTTTTGCCTCGCGCAACAGCGGCTCTGCTTCGGTAAAACGCCCACTCAGAACGAGGGGCCGCGGTAGCCTGTTGAGTGCATAGCTCGACACCCACTCGTCCGGACATAGTCGCGCTTTACCCAGGGCCCGAGTGTAGGCCTCTGCAGCCGACGAGAGCTCGAGTCGTTGCAGGTGGGCACCTCCGATGACATTGTCCAGCACAGACTGAAAGTGGTGATCGTCCTGATACACCCCCAACGATCGAGCTTCCGATGCGAGACTGAGTGACTCTTCCGGCCGATTCTGATCCAGTCGCAGATCGGCGAGTGTATAGAGGACCCGCGCCTTGGCCTCTTTGTCGGTGGCACCAAGCTCGTTGAGCGCTAACTCGAGTTCCTCGGTATCGACGCTCCCCGAGTCACGTTGTGAAATCATCACGAGGCGTCGGCGCAATGCATCCGCATATCTCGTGGTGTCGCCGGCGCTATGGAACGCCTGGAGGGCCGAGTCGATGTGCTTCAAGCCGGCGGTCCGATCCTGGAGCGTCATGGACGCGAGGGCCGCTCTGTAGTGCAGCGCACCGCGATCGAGCTCTTCGCCGTCAGCGCTCAGAGAAAGTGCGAGTTCCGAATAGGTGACCGCGTTGTCCCATGACCCAATGTCGAGCGCATATTGGCTCGCCGCGTCGGCAAGCTGAACCAGCTGCTGTGCAGGCGCGAACCGGGCGGCTCTGTGCAGATGATGGACCGTCTGAAGAAGCAACCGGCCCGACGGGGGCGTCCCGTCATCGGTGAGCATCGAGGCGATCCGGGCATGCATGCGCTGGCGATTGATGGGGCCGCGGCTCTCGTAGAGGGCAGTGCGAAATACGGGATGCACGAAATTGAGCTCGGAGTCCTCGACGCGTATGAGACCCGCTTCCTCCGCCTCGGCCAGCGCGCTCCAGAAATCGTCCTCGGACATTGCAGAGACACGAGTGAGTTCGTGCAGTTCCACATCGCTCGGAAAACAGGATGCGAGTGTCAACAGATCCTGAGTCGGTTGCGTCAGCGCTTTGACCTTCGCGTTGACGACTTGCGTGAGCCCTGTGTGCGACCGAGCGGCTTCACTCGATGGGCCGGACAACGGCTTCCTCAGTGCTTCCACAATGTGTAACGGATTGCCGTTCGAGATCTCGAATAGCTGTGAGATCGCGAGCTCGGATAGATCGGCATCGTCAGATCGTCGAACGAGCTCTCTGACTTCGAGCTCGTCGAGTCCCGAGACGTTCACTTCGCCAAGTTCGAAACGGGATCGGACCCGGTCCAACCAACGCTCGAAAGCGGGTGACGTTCGCTCGTGGCGCACACATCCGATCATCATCAGTCGTTGTGGGGAGCGTGACGCGCTACAGGTTGCAAGAATGGAATGAATCAGATCAAGTGAGCCTTCATCGGCCCAATGTAGATCATCGAAAACGATTAGCATTGTTCTGCGTGAGACTAGCGCGCTGACCGCGTCGCCGATTGCAAAATGAAATTGCTGATAGTCTTCGCCGCCCTGACTACGTGGCGTAGCGCCCGTCTCGAGAAACTCTCCTATTCCGTCCGACAGCAGCCTGAGCGCGCCACTCTGGGGCCTCAGGGCTTCGACAACGGGTCGATAAGGAAATGTGCCATGTTCGTGCGCGTGACCCCAGCAACACACGAATCCGTGTTCACGTGCTTCCGACTCGAGCGCCGTTGCCAGGGAGGTCTTTCCAATTCCGGGCTCGCCGAAGATGAGCGTCAGCGTAGGTGTTCCGCTCTCCGCTCGTTCGAGCGTGTCGAGCAGGCCCATCAACTCAGCACGACGACCAATCAGCTCGATGGGGCGCGCTGTATTGGCCACGACGCCTGGCGCGCTGGCAGGTTTGTCTGATGGCACGCCGATCAGTGCGCCGAACACCTCTGCGCTGCTCTGTGGACGCCCGGACGGATCCTTGTCCAGCATCTTGAGCAAGAGATCACGTGTGGCGTCGGGCAATTCTGCACTCAAGGCGAGATGGTCTGGCTCACTATGGAGCTGTTTTTGGAGAAGCTCGGCAACTGTTCGACCTTGAAATGCTGGCTGGCCGGAAAACAGCTCGTAAAGCACACATCCAAGTGCATAGATATCCGACAGTTCGTTTGCGGCCTCTCCCCTGATGATCTCGGGCGCAAGATAAGCTGGGGTCCCGCCTACACCCGTCGACGTCTGAGAGCTCGACCGAATGAGTTTCGCCAGCCCGAAGTCTGCGATGTGAGCATCGTTCCTGTCGTCGAGCAGTATGTTTGATGGCTTGAGGTCACCGTGAATGAGACCTCTGTCGTGCACGTGGGAAAGGCCCTCGGTGATCTGTACTGCAACCCGTTGAGCCCAAGCACTGTATTCCAAATCGACGCGGCTCGGGTGGCGAATGCGCGCGCTTAGATCACCGCCGTTCATGTAGCCGGTTACCAGATATAGGAAGCCGTCAGCGCGAATGACGTCGAAGATCGTAACGATGCGGGGATGATCGCTGATTCTCGCCATCGCGCGCGCCTCGCGGATGCCTCTACGGTCCTCGGATTGCAGAGGGATGGCTGCGATGGCCACGGATCTCTGGAGCAGAGAGTCTTGGGCGAGGTATACGGTTTTCTGGGCGCCTCGTCCTAGCGTCGCGCTAATCTGGAAGCGATCAGGAAGCCCGGACAGATGGATCGGGTCCGACATGACGTGCCGAATCCTCGTAGCACGTTTCGGGATCCATACTACCACTCGATTTCCGGGGGCGGGAACGTCCGCCCATCGGTGATGGTGGCCTGTGCGGGAAGAACTCGCTCACGTGAAATTCGCGGACTAAGAAATGTGGCGGTCCTTGCGTCTATCTCTGTGTAACCCATGACTGGACGTGAAGAGGGATTTCACAATGATACTTCCGAGAGAGCGTGAGCATCGACGCACCGTGCTGGAGGTGGTCGTGCTGGTGGGGAGCCTTGCTTTGATTGCGAGCTTCTTCTCAGCCGGCGCATGGCCGAACGAGGTAAACGTAGAGCTTCAGGCCATGGTGGATGAGGTAGTGAATCACAGGCTCGAAGTGATTGACGAGACCCTCACGCTGCGCGCGGAGAGCGAGTCGGGCTCTGCGTTTGACGACCACGTCCACGCAGGTTCGCTCGGTGAGTCACCCCGCGACAGCCGAGGGCTCGTGCTCGAGAGTGGCTCACCAAGGGACGGCAATCCAGGTTGAGGTCAAGGAGCAGGCCTCGGAGTCGACGGACGCGCCTGGCATGGACGCCGGGTGCGCGCGACACCCGCTTGCTGTGATGATGTTGAAGTCGTTACATTCCACCGCGCACTCACCGTCGCTGCCGGCGGTGGATTCAATTCGCGAGCAGAAAGTTTGCCCCTACGCGATGTCTGAAAGCAGACGGGAATCGAGTCCTCAGCCCGATGCGGCTTGGATGCAGGTCGTGTCCTCCGAGTACGTTTCCGCGTTCCACGCGACGGTGGCATCACGCCCGTCAGAGGAGTGGGTGGATTGGCTCGCCGGCATGATGCCGGATGCCGCCGGCCTGCCTGCAGTCCGAGTCTGGCCGTTGATGACAACCGTCGAGGACGAGATCGAACCTGGCCACTTGATGGCGTTTGCGATGAAGGACGACGACGCGGATGTATTCCGGATCTCCGGAGTAGGAACCGTGCGGCAAGTGGTCAGTGGTCGCGACGCGCCTAGGGTCGCTGCCATCGATGCGGATGCCGAAGCTTTCGTTCTGCTCGATCCTTTCGCGGACTGGGTGGCGAATTACACGACGGCGGACGCTCTCTGGTCCTTCGCAGACCTCGACGAGCTACGCCCCCAGCGGGTGCACGATCAACGCGTCGTGGATCTGTTGTGGCTGCGCCAGTTTCTGTATGGGGCAGAGGCGTGTCGGCGCCAGTTCGTCCGGTCCCTCAACCCTTACTTTGCGTGGCTCGTCCGAAAGCAGGGCACGGTGCCGGCTTCACGCGTCGAGGATGCGGTCCAAGAGATCTGGGTGAAGCTCCTGCAGAATGACTTCGCCTCGCTGCGAACGTTCCAGGCGCGCGCCCGGCTCAAGACGTTTGTCTCGGTGGTGGCAAGAAACGCAGTGGTAGACTTCGTTCGGCGCTTGAATCTACAACCTGACGAAGACAGTCCAATAGATCTCGTGGCCGACGCGAGCGTAGCAACGGATACGCTGATGGATGAGCGTCGATTGATTGGGCTGGGGTGCCGGCGTTTACCGCTGCGCCAGCGCCGGGTGCTGTTTCTCAAGTATTACCTGGGTTTTACTGCAAAGGAGATTGCGGAACGCTTGAACACGTCAGCCAATACCGTGGACGTTACCGCTCACGAGGCCCGCAAACGCTTGGCAGGCATCGTTGAAAACATGACCGTACAGACTTGACGAGAGCCGAAGCGTGGAACGGCGTTCGATTCGGAAAGAAAGATGAACGATCAGCATTTGAAGCTGGATATCCTTCTCGAGATACTGGATTCGAGCCCAGGGGCAGCGAACGAGCAAGCGCATCTGAGTGCCTGCGATGCGTGTCGATGTCGTCTTTCTCGATTACGCATCCTGCGCATCCAGCAGCATCGTCGCCGCACCGTTCAACGTTCGGTGGACGACTCGAAGGGTGACGTTCCGCAAGCAGACATCTCTGAAGAAGACGTTGCAGCATTTCTCGATGAGCGCCTGACGCCATCCGAGATGAGTCGATTGGAAGCGCGTGCTCTGGTCGACGACGAGCTCTTCGATGCGCTCGTGCAGTTGCGCGGGGTTCTCGACGACTTTGACGAGAGTGACGTCGGCTTCGATGTCGAACCAGAGCAGCTATTCGCTTCAAGTGGTCCCGTCATAGGCAATCTACTCATCTTTCTGAGTGCGACCAATACGTCTTTGAGCTTTGCGCCCGAAGGAGATCGAGGTGACTCGTTCAGAGGCCGGCGAGCGCGTATCGAGCAGACCAGGCCAGCATCGCGACCCCGCCGGATCCAACGCGATGCGGATCCCGCAATCGACTTCGAGACCGACCGCCTGTCAATCGGCTGTCAGCTCCATCCCGCTGAGAGAACGCTCGAGATCGAGATCGTCAATCTGCTCTCCGGACGATCGCAGCAAGGGCTGGCCGTAGAATTTGGTAGGGGCCTGGAGGTGACGACCGACGACGACGGTGTGGTGCACATTCCCGTTGCCGATCTCGGCGACAGTCTCGTCATTCGTGACCTTCAACCGGTGCAGCTCGGCCTGGTGGTAGAGGTCGATTAGCTTCACGCCTCCAACGGCGACCGTAGT
>JAPULC010000334.1 GCA_027295305.1 Gammaproteobacteria bacterium | reverse complement strand
CACCGTGAGCTTCACGATCGCGTTCAGATCGGCTCCCGCGGCCTCGGCAACCGCTTGGAGATTGTCGAAGACGCGATGAATCTGCTCGTGAGTGTCGGGACCGACCATTTCCTGCGTCGACGGATCGAGCGGAATCTGTCCCGAAAGATAGACCGTGGTTCCCGTTCGGATTGCCTGCGAGTAGGTGCCAATGGCGGCGAGTGCGGCGGACGTCTCGATGGCGGTCTTCATCAATGCCGGACCCTGGAGAGCCTGGTAACGCTCGAGACGTTGCGCAGCCGCCGCATGATGCGCGCGAGGTGCGTGCGATCGCGTACCGACAATGTGATGTTCACGGTACTGAGCTGTGCATTGCGCTCCTCGACATTGATCTTTTCGATCCCGGCATCGAGCGCGGTGATCGTAGAGGCGAGCTCGGCGATGACGCCTTTTTCCCGCAGGATCTCGGCGCGAAGCTCGACCCAGAACTCCCCCTCCACTGCTTCGTCCCATCGCACCGCCAGGATCTCGCCGGGTGCTCGACGGCGCACGTCGGCGATGTTTCGACAGACCTCCATGTGTACGACGAGGCCCTTCCCGGCGCTCATGTGTCCAACGATGGCGTCTCCAGGCAGCGGGTGGCAGCACTTTGAATACGTCACCACCAGCCCTTCGCTGCCGCGAATTGCCAGTGGTCCCTGCTGTTGCACGGCCAACTCGTCGGTGGGCTGCGTGGGATCGGCCATCAGGCTGCGAGCCACCACGTAGGCCATTCGATCGCCGCTGCCGATTTCTTCCAGCAGCTGCTCCAGAGTGCTCGCGCCGTGTTCTTTCAACACCGAGCGCAGCTTTCTCGTGCGCACGTCCTTGAAGCTCATGTTCGCGTTGGCGAGTGCGCGATTCAGAAGACGTCGGCCGAGATCGATGGACTCGCTCTGCTGCTGGTGCTTGAGCCGATGGCGGATACTCGTGCGCGCTTTCCCGGTCACTACGAAACCGAGCCAGTCGGGAATGGGCCTAACGTCAGGCGCCGTGACGATCTCGACGGTCTGGCCGCTCTGAAGCGGCGTTGAAAGTGGCGCCAGCTGACGATCGATGCGACACGCAACGAGGGTATTGCCGATATCCGTATGCACCGCGTAGGCAAAATCGACGGGACATGCGCCGCGAGGCAACGCAAGGATCATTCCCTTCGGTGTGAACACATACACTTCGTCCGGAAACAGATCGATCTTCAGGTTCTCAATGAACTCCATCGAGTTGCCTGCACGCTGCTGAAGATCGAGAAGCCCTTTTGCCCACTGTCGCGCGAGCGCGTGATTGCTGATGTCATCGTCGTCAGACTTGTAAAGCCAGTGCCCGGCAATGCCGTTATTGGCGACCGTGTCCATCTGAGCGGTGCGAATCTGAATTTCGATCGGCACTCCGTTCGGTCCGAATAGCGTGGTGTGAAGAGATTGGTAACCGTTGGCCTTCGGAATCGCGATGTAATCCTTGAATCGACCCGCGACGGGTTTGTAGAGGTTGTGCACGGCCCCTAGCACGCGATACGAGGTATCCACGCGATCTACGATGATGCGAAATCCGAAGACATCCATGATCTCCGAAAACGATTTGTGCTGCGAACGCATTTTGCGATAGATGCTGTAGAGGTGCTTTTCGCGTCCGAGTACCGTCGCGTTGACGTCTTCGCGCTTGAGGCAGTCCTCGATGGACTGACGCACCATGTCCACCAGCTCTCGATGACTGCCTCGACTCGATCGTACCGCGCGCTCGATTCGACTCGAGCGCATTGGATACAGCCAACGGAAGCTGAGTTCCTCAAATTCGAGCTTCATCGAGTGAATGCCTAGGCGGTTCGCGATGGGGGCATAGAAATCCAAAGTCTCACGTGCGATCTCGCGGCGTTTCTCGAGGGGGAGTGGGGCAAGAGTGCGCATGTTGTGGAGCCGATCTGCAAGCTTGACGAGAATGACGCGGATGTCTTTGGCCATCGCCATGGCCATCTTTTGAAAATTCTCTGCCTGCGCTTCGGCTCTCGATCTGAATATCGTCTTGAGTTTGCTTACTCCGTCGACAATCGTCGATACGTCACGACCGAATCTGCGACTCAGCGTCGCCTTTGCCACTCCCGTATCCTCGATTACGTCGTGCAGGAGCGCTGCCATCACGGTCTGATGATCCATGCGCATCTGTGCCAGGATGTCTGCAACGGCGAGTGGGTGGCTGATGTAAGGGTGACCGGTGCTGCGCAACTGCCCCTCGTGGGCGTCGCGCGAGTACTCGAAGGCACGCTCGACATCGCCCACCTGCTCTGCATCGAGGTATTCGGACAGGCGTTCTTTCAGCGACTCGATGGTTGCAGGAGCCGCGACGAGATCATCCACGCTTTCGGATGGTTGAGACTCGAGGACGGGAAGGTTTTCGTTGGGCGAACGCGACCGTTTCGGTCGCGTTCGTTTCGGCCGGGTACGGACGTCAGATCGCTTTGCTGTCGTCTGGTCCGCCAAAGTCGGACGTCTCCGCGAGCTGGGCGCTCAACGATGCTTCGAACGAATCATCGTCTCTAGTGGCGTCCTGAGCGTCAAGCATTTCGATATCCACCAAGCCCTCGGCGATCTCCCGTAGAGCAATGACTGTGGCCTTGTCGTTCTCCTCCGCCACCATCGGGTCCTTGCCGCCGGTCATGAGCTGCCGCGCACGCCTGGCCGCCACCATGACGAGCTCGAAACGGTTATCGACGTTGTCCAGACAGTCTTCGACGGTGATGCGTGCCATGTTCGTTTCGTCTCAAAAGCAAACGACCAACTATACCGGGATGGTCAACCCTCTGACAATAGCTCACGGAGGAGTGGTGCGAGCAGCATCTGCTGAGATCCGATGTGCTGGCGCTGAGCGACGACGACGGCTAGAAAGCGCTCGACTGCCTGATCGAAGTCCTCGTTGACGATGAGGTAGTCGTACTCCACGTAGTGGGCCATCTCGCTGATCGCGCTTTTGAGGCGTTCCTCGATCACCTGACGATCATCCTCTCCGCGTGCTTTCAGGCGCTCCTTCAGGGCTTTGCGACTTGGGGGGAGAACAAACACGGCAACGCTCTCGGGCAATGCATGGCGCACTTGTTGGGCGCCATGCCAGTCGATCTCCAGCACCACGTCCAGGCCGGCATCGAGCTGGCCGCGCACCCATGATCCGCTGGTGCCGTAATAGTGACCGAAAACCTCGGCGTGCTCGAGGAATTCGCCCTGCTCGAGCATGTGCTCGAATGTGGGAACGTCGATGAACTGGTAGTCCCGCCCATTCTGCTCGGCTCCACGCTGGGGCCGGGTGGTGTACGAGACGGAGACGGTGAGAGCGGCGTCGCGATCAAGCGCGGCCCTGACGATCGAAGTCTTGCCCGTGCCCGAGGGCGCCGACACGACGAACAGTGTCCCGTGGCGTTGGCTATTCAATGTTCTGGATCTGTTCGCGCGCCTGCTCGATCAACACCTTGAGGTCCACGGCGAGCTTGGACATCTCGGCGAGCACCGACTTTGCGCCCACCGTGTTCGCCTCCCGGTTCAATTCCTGCATCAGGAAGTCCAGCCGCCGTCCGGCGGGCCCACCTTGTGCGATCACGTGGCGCGCTTCCTCGAGATGCACATCCAGACGGTCGAGCTCCTCGGAGATGTCGGACTTCTGGGCAAGGAAGGCCACCTCCTGTTCCAGCCTCTCCGGATTGACACCCTGGGATTCACTCAGCAGCTCCTGGAGACGCGACATCAACCTGTCGCGGTGGCTCTTGGAAGAGTCGCTTGTGAGGATGCGCATTTCACCGACGATTTCGGTCCCTGCGACGAGTCTCGCGCGCACCAGCTCGGCGAGCTTTCCGCCTTCACGTTCACGTTGGGCTTTGAGATCTGCAAGCGCCGTAGCAAACAGCTCCGTCGCCAGAGGTGCTGCCTGGTGGACATCGAGGGTCGGCTCGACAATCACGCCAGGAAAGCGAAGCAATTCCAACGCGTCGGCGGGGCCGACATTGTGGCTGCGTTTGCTCAGCTCCTCGACGAGCGCAATGAGCTTTCCAACCAATTCCTCGTCGACGGCCAGCGGGGTCGCGCGCTGGGGCGCGTGGTCGACTTTCAGCCAGCAGTCGAGCTTGCCGCGGCCCAGCTGCCCGCGCAGCGTGTCACGCAATTCGGGCTCCAACGATCTCAGTGTTTCCGGCAAGCGAAAGCTCGCTTCGAGATAACGATGGTTGACGGAGCGAAGCTCCCAACAGAGCTCGCCGAAGTTGTCGGTCGTATCTGCCCGAGCAAATGCCGTCATGCTGCTGATCATGTGCAACCACCCTTTAGGGAGATTCAAGTGTAACTCATGGACCCGGACTCACTCTGCGCTGCCATCGGCGGGAAGTTATAATCACCTCGCTTCGATGAACGGTTGATTCGAGAGATTCATGACAGCGAAACGGCCGAGCGGTCGACGTCGGGACGAGATGCGAGCGGTTCGGTTCACGCGAGGATATACGCGCCATGCCCGTGGCTCAGTGCTCGTGGAATTTGGCGACACCAAGGTGCTGTGCACGGCGTCGGTCGAGAGCGGCGTGCCGGGTTTTCTGCGGGGCTCGGGCCAGGGGTGGATCACCGCGGAATACGGGATGCTGCCGGGATCCACTCACACACGCACCGATCGCGAGGCGGCTCGGGGTAAGCAGAGTGGCCGCACCGTGGAGATCCAGCGGCTGATCGGTCGCTCGCTTCGGGCGATGGCGGATCTAAGAGTGCTGGGGGAGTCCACGATCAGAGTGGATTGCGACGTCTTGCAGGCCGATGGTGGCACTCGCACGGCTTCGATCACCGGTGGTTGCGTTGCCCTCGTCGATGCCATCGGATGGATGCGGCAGTCTGGGTTGGTGAGCGCCGATCCCATCGTCCGTCTCGTGGCCTCGGTCTCCGTAGGTATCGTCGGCGGGACACCGGTGCTCGATCTCGACTATGCCGAGGACTCCAGCGCCGACACCGATATGAACGTCGTAGCGACCGACAGCGGTCATTTCATAGAGGTGCAGGGCACAGCCGAAGGCGCGCCGTACAGTCGCGACGAGCTGCTCGCGATGCTGGATCTAGCCGATATCGGCACCGCCGCGCTCTTCGAGTCGCAGCGCCGGGCGTTGGCACAATGATGCAGGCGGCGGAGTTCGTTCGATTTCTTCTCCGGACGGGTGTGCTGCGTTTCGGTGAATTCGTGCTCAAGTCGGGGCGCGAAAGCCCCTACTTTTTCAATCTGGGAGAGATCAGTGACGGCGTGGAGCTTGAGTCCCTCGGGCGCTTCTACGCCGCTGCGATCCTCGAGGCGGAGCTCGAATGCGATGTTCTCTTCGGTCCGGCTTACAAGGGAATTCCGATTGCAGTGGCCACCGCCACCGCATTGGCGCGGCACGGCCGCCGAGTGGGCGTCGCATACAACCGCAAAGAGGCCAAGGACCACGGCGAGGGCGGGGTCTTCGTTGGCGCTCCGCTGGAGGGCGATGTCCTGATCGTAGACGACGTCATCACTGCGGGCACCGCCATACGGGAGGCGATTTCGCTGATTGGGACCACGCGGGCGCGGATCTCCGGGGTACTGGTGGCGCTGGATCGGCAGGAACGTACGCAGCACGGGGCCGACTCTGCCCTGGCGGAGATCGAACGAGTTACAGGGGTCGGCGCGCGTGCCGTAGCTACCTTGGCGGACGTCCTCGAGGTCCTTTCCGCGGACGCGGGTCCCTCGAGCGAGCATCATCTTGAACGGGTTCGGCGCTACCAGAGTGAATTTGGAGTCTGAGGGCCTGTTGAAAAGCGATTTGGCAACCGTTTTTCTGCGCCCTCGGGCCATTCATCGCCTTCAGGGGCGGCAAAAATCAAGCACGTGCCTGCTTGACCTTTGCTTGGCCATCCGATGGCCCGCCATCCCTCGCCAGAGATTGGCGGCGAGTTTTTCAACACGCTGCTAATACTTAGGGGCGAGCGCCCCCTTTTGCATCGGGTGTGACAGATGTCGCTCAATCCCCCACGACCGCGTCTCGCTTTGAGCACCCACGGGGTGGTGCGCGCTCTCGAACGTCTGCGCACCATTTAGTATGCTCTAGGTCGTGCGGCGCTTCCTCGCTCCGCGCACCGCTGCAAGTGATGATGGCGATGGAGCTACCCGACATGAGCCGCGCGTTTCGGCGCACACTCGTCCTGGTCCTGGGATCGGCCCTGTGGGTAAGTGGCCACGCCGATCTGTATCGCTATGAGAACGACGAGGGCAAGATCGTCTACGACCATCACGTGCCGCCCAAGTTCGTTCACAAGGGCTATACCGTTCTGTCGGAGGAAGGCCGCATCATTCGGGTCGTGGCGCCGGAGCTGACGCCGGCGGAGAAAGTGGTGCGCGACGCTCGCGTGGCGGCGGAGAAGACGGAGCAGCGGCGCTTGGACGATCAGCGTGACAACGACACAGAGCTGCTGCGGCTCTACAAGTCCGTGGGCGATGTGGAGCGCGCGCGGGATCGGAAAGTCCGAACACTTCAAGGCGCCATCGACCTCACCGAGGAAAACCTGAGTCGTCTCGTCAAGCAGAAGCAGATTGTGGAATCTCGCGCGGCAGACCTGGAGCGCGGGGGATTGCCGGTGAGCGAAGATGTCATGAAGAACCTCAGAGTCATCGACGAGCAGATCGTCGAGCGTCGTGCGGAGATCGAAGCGCGCTCTCGCGAGCAGGACGCCGTTCGCGTGGAATACGATAAGGACAAGGAGAGAGTCAGCGAGCTGCTCCGTCGTGCGGCACGAAGCTATTCCTCGAGCTGAAGCACCACGTTCTCGATCGTCTCCCAGAGCACTTCCCATTCGTCAGCTGGACCGCGCTGGAACTGGCTGCGCACGAACTGATTGATGCGTCCCTCGATGACGGCAAGTATGAAGGCTGCGGCGGCATTGACGGGTAATGCGAGACGCGCATCGCCACGCGCTTCACCCTCTCTCAGAATCTGCCGCAACTGAGTCTCGAGCCGATCGAAAAATTGCCGCATGCGCTCACGCAGCCACGGGGTCTCTCCCACCAGCGCTTCGCCGGTCATCAGGCGCGTGAACCCAGGATTTCTCTGCGCGAAACTGAGCAGGAGCATGGCGAATTGGCGGCAACGGCGTTTTGCGGACTCTTCCTCCGCGAGGATGCGTGTCACACGACTGAATATCGTCTCTTCCATGAACTCGATGAGCCCTTCGTACATCTTGGCCTTGCTGGGGAAATGGCGATAGAGCGCCGCCTCCGAAACACCGACCTCGGAAGCCAGTGCGGCGGTGGTGATCCGTCCCCCCGGACGACTTTCGAGCATTGCCGCGAAGCATTCGAGAATCTGTTGGCGTCGATTGACTTTCTGCACCATCGCTAGCTTCCTCCAGAGCGCGTTGCGGTGATCAGCGTGCCGACGCCGGCGTCGGTGAAGATCTCGAGCATCACGGCATGGGGCACACGGCCATCGATGATGTGAACGCTCCTCACCCCCGCCTCCACAGCCTCCAGTGCGCAGCGAATCTTTGGCAGCATCCCGCCGTCGACGGTTCCGTCCTCGATGAGGGCCGCTACCTGACCGGCATCGAGACCGGTGAGCACCTCGCCGCTGCGATTCAGCAGTCCTGGGGTGTTGGTCAGCAGCACGAGCTTTTCGGCGCGGGTGGATTCCGCCACTTTTCCGGCCACGACATCTGCGTTGATGTTGTAAGACTCGCCATCAGGGCCGACGCCGATGGGTGCAATTACCGGGATGAAATCCTGGCTCGTGAGGAGCTCGATGACGTCCGTGCTCACGTGGGTCACCTCCCCTACGTGGCCGATATCGATGATCTCCGGGGCTTCCAATTCCGGCGAGCGACGGGTGATGGAGAGCTTGCGCGCCTGCACCAGTTCACCGTCCTTCCCCGTGACACCAATGGCCCGCCCGCCGGCGGCATTGATGCGGCTTACGATCTTCTGGTTGACCAGCCCTCCGAGCACCATCTCCACCACGTCCATGGTCTCGGCGTCGGTGACGCGCATGCCGTCGACGAACCTGGATTGAATGTTGAGCTTCTCGAGGAGCTCTCCTATCTGGGGGCCGCCGCCGTGCACCACGATGGGATTCATGCCCACCACTTTCATGAGCACGATGTCGCGCGCGAAGGTTTGCTCTAGCGCATCGTCCACCATCGCGTTGCCCCCGAGCTTCACCACGATGGTGCTGCCGGCGAACTTCTGGATGTAGGGCAACGCTTCGGCCAGAACCTTGGCCACTTCAGCGGCACGCTGGGGAGTCAGGGACATGGCCGCCGCCCTCGTCAATGTTCGGGTCAGAATTGCAGGGAAGGATCGGTCTCGCGAAGCTGGCTTCTGAAGACTTCCTGAATTCGTTTCAATGCTTCCTGAGTATCGGCTTCGAACCTCAGTGTCAAGCACGGACTCGTATTCGAGGCGCGCACGAGGCCCCAACCGTCGGAATAATCCACCCGAATGCCGTCGATGGTCGTGATGCTTCCATCGCCGAAGTCAGCCTTGTTCTTCAATTGCTCGATGAGCTCGAACTTGCTCTCTTCGGTGACCGCGACCTTGATCTCAGGGGTCGCCACGGTAGCGGGGAACGACTCGAAGATCTCCTGAGCCGAGGTGACTTCCGTGCCCAATATTTCCAACAGTCTGGCTGCGCTGTACAGCGCGTCGTCGAACCCGTACCAGCGCTCCGCAAAGAAGATGTGTCCCGAGAACTCGCCACCCAGCAGGGCGCCCGTCTCTTTCACCTTTGCCTTGATGTGCGAGTGACCCGTCTTCCACATGATGGGACGCCCGCCGTGTTCGCTGATGAACGAATTGAGGTGCTTGCTGCACTTGACGTCGTAGACCACGTCCGCGCCAGGGTTTCGTCCCACGATGTCGCGAGCGAACAGCATCAGCAGCTGATCGGGCCAGACGATGTTGCCGGTATTGGTCACGACGCCGAGACGGTCACCGTCGCCGTCGAAGGCGATACCGAGGTCAGCGTTCTCACGATGCACCGCGGCGATGAGGTCTTCTAGATTCTCCGGCACCGCCGGGTCAGGATGATGGTTTGGAAAATTGCCATCGACGTCGCAGTAGAGCGGCACCACTTCGCACCCCAGGGCTTCGATCAGACGTGGGGCCACTATGCCGGCGACGCCGTTACCGCAGTCGGCGACGACTTTCAGTGGCCGAGCCAATGCAATGTCGCTTGCGATGCGATCGACGTAGTGATCGAGGATGTCGACGCGTTCGACGCTACCCGTCCCCTCTACGAGCTCGTTGCTCATGATTCGCCTTCTCAGAGCCTGGATCGCCTCGTCGGCGAGGGTCTCTCCGCCAAGCACAATCTTGAGACCGTTGTACTCGGGAGGGTTGTGACTTCCCGTGATCATCACCCCCGAGTGGGTGTCGAGGGCATGGGTGGCGTAGTAGAGCGCTGGCGTGGGCACGAGTCCCACGTCATAGACCTTGCAGCCGGTATCCATCAAGCCACGAATGAGTGCCGTGCGCAGCTGATCGCTCGAGTTGCGCCCGTCACACCCCACCGCGAGGCTACCTTGGTCACGACTCTGGGCTTCACTGCCGATCGCGCGGCCGATGTGGTAGACGATGTCGTCGGTCAAGTTCTCGCCCACGATGCCGCGGATGTCGTAGGCGCGGAATATGGTGGGGTCCAGATCCACGATCGGCGCTTGGGGTGACACCTCTGTGTCTTCATCGTCGTCGACGATCGCAACGTCCAGGACATCGTCCTCGTCACTTTCGGGGGGCTCCTCTTCGACGACGATGCCTGTGTCCACTTCCCATTGCTTCACGTTTTCCGGTGCGCTCCCTTGCCGTTTTTTCCCCTTGTGCGGGAGTCGAGGAGACGTGGTGTCGTCGCGCACTTTGATGGATTTGCGGGCGTGGCGACGCGTCAGCAATGCAAGGTTGGCAAAGAGATCCAACTGATATTCGCCGATGGGTCGCGACGCGCCGTCGAGAGCCCGGCGAACGTAATCCAAGAACGTCTTTGCGTCCTTCTGCAGTGTGCGGTGCAGGCGCGCGTATCCGAGAAATAACGCAAACATCAGAGAGCCGAGCGCAATTGCCGCCGGTATCACCAGCTTGATGCTCGAGATCAAAGGCGGGTTGGCGCCAAGATGAGCGGCCGGACGGAACACCACATGCCAGTGATCGAGATTGAGCTGCATGCGTGTCTGCTGAACCGAAGTTGCCAGCGGGGTACCCAAACTCACGAGCTCGAGGGGATGACCCCCGGGAAACTGCTGCTCGACGATCAACTCTCCGTTGGTGCCGTCGAAGACCACCAACGGCTCGGTGAAGAGCGCGATGGAGAATGTGGCGAGAATCACGCCGGCGACCTCGTCGGAGGCGGTGGTCACCGCGGTTGCGGTGTGCACGATGATCTCAGTTTGGTGCTGAAACGCCTCCGGCAGCACGACTTCCTTCGACTCCGCGCGCTTGATCATGTCCAGTGCCGCGAAGTTGATGGGGGGATCCCCCGTGAGATCCGGATGCGCGTCTCCTTTCGGAACCAGCTTCACGCGCAACGCATAGTCGAGTACCGATTGCCAACGCCGCTCGAGCACCTGGATCAGAGCGGTGTTGTTCGACTCGAGCGCCTCGATCACTTCGGGGGAGCGGGCGACGTTTCGCAGTCGGTGATTGAGCTGATGCACCTCGGCGTTCAGAAAGGCCGCATATTGGCGGGCGGTGGCGTCGACGATTTGGCTCCGGTGGTCCTCGTTGCTCCAGAGAACGATGGTGACGTATATCGACAGAAGGGCGGCCAGGAGGCCAAAGATGGCAATGAACGAGGTCCCGAGAGGATAGTTCAGCAAGCTACCGCCTCCGAACGCGGAGAATTTCTTCGCGCTCTCGCCGCTCACGGCTGTTCCGGCGCCTTGCCTCGATGGCGCATTCACGAGCGTGTTCCTATCCCTTGGATTGATCGGTGAACGCGACAATTCGCGTCCGGCTTAGTGCCCTGTCCAGTTAAATGGTAATTGCCCTCTGTGGGGTACGCCAGTTAACTAGTTCTCGTCCAGAAATTCGCCGTCCGGGCGAATTTCTTCCCACGCTGCGGCGAAATAATTCGCCTTCGCTCCCAAAACCCTTGCTTTTGCTGCGCGTTGCTCCGCAAAGAGCGGGTTTTGCCGAGGCTTCCATGCCTCGGAGTTAGTTTCCGGACGGAAACTCACTGGTTCTCGTCCAGAAATTCGCCGTCCGGGGGGGCTTCCCAGGCTCCGGCGAAGTAAATCGGAAACTACCGAGCCTTCGGGCTTTGCCGATACAGCTCGGTGATGCGTTCGATGAGAATAGTCCCAAGCTCGGACTTGGGGGTGGAGGCGATGCGGGACTCACCGTCGTCCCAGACGAGGGTCACGGCGTTCTCGTCGCTGTTGAAGCCAATGCTCTGATCCGAGACGTCGTTGGCGATGATCATGTCCAGCCCCTTGCGCACGCGCTTCTCACGAGCATGGCGCTCGAGATGCTGCGTCTCCGCTGCGAAACCAACGGTGTACACCCCGGGATGCTGGGAGGCGACGCACGCCGCGATGTCGGCGTTCTGCACGAGCTCGATCTCCAGCTGCTCACCCTCCATCCGGTCCTTTTTGATCTTCTGGGCCTGCACGTGCTTTGGACGGTAGTCTGACACCGCGGCGACGCCGATGAATATGTCCGCGTTCGCAGTTTTGTCCATCACCGCGGCGTACATTTCGCTCGCACTGGATAGGTCGGTGCGATGGGTACCCACCGGCGTCGGGAGACTTACGGGCCCCGTCACCAGCTCGACGTGAGCGCCGGCGGCAGCCGCAGCCGCAGCCATGGCAAAGCCCTGCTTCCCAGAGCTGTGATTGCTGATATATCGGACCGGATCGAAAGCTTCACGCGTCGGGCCGGCCGTAACCACCACGCACAACCCTTCGAGGCTCTTAGGCGTCAGCGCGGCAATGCAATGCTCCACGAGGGCGTGTGGTTCGAGCATCCGCCCCGCCCCCTCGTCACCGCAGGCCTGAGAGCCGACGCCGGGTCCCCAGAGCAGACGCTCATCGGCTTCCAGTTGCCGGGCGTTGCGTCGCGTCGCAGCGGCGCTCCACATGACCTCGTTCATGGCGGGGGCAAGTGCCACCGGGCCCCGGGCTGCGAGGCACAACGTGGCCAGCAGATCATCGGCGAATCCGCCCGCGAGTCGCGCCATGAAGTTTGCAGTCGCAGGTGCCACGACGATGAGATCTGCCCACCTCGCGAGCTCGATGTGACTCATTGCAGCTTCTGCACCCTCATCGATGAGTTCCGTTCGAACCGGATTGCCGGAGACCGCCTGCAGGGTCAGCGGTGTGATGAAACTTTGCGCATGGTGGCTCATGACCACCTGGACCAGAGCGGCCTCCTCGACGAGGCGTCGGACGAGCTCGGGGCTTTTGTAGGCGGCGATTCCGCCCGTCACCCCGATGATGATGTGCTTGTTGGCTAATCGTGACATCGGTATTCTGCGGTCTTGGCTCGGTTGTGATGTTGCCGTGCCTGGCCAAAGATAGCATCGTGGCCAAACCACTTGAAAGGACACATTGAGAGTCAGGGAGCGACTCCATGAGTATTCCATCCTGGCCGCGGCCCGAACGGCCGCGGGAAAAGCTCTGCGCCCTCGGCGCGGACGCCCTTTCGAATCCGGAGTTACTGGCCTGTCTGTTCAGGACGGGGGTACGCGGAAGCTCTGCAGTGGATCTCGGGCGGCGACTGATTGCCCATTTCGGTGGCCTTCGCGCAGCGATGGATGCCACCCCCGAGGCGGTGATGGAGGTCAGCGGCATCGGGCTCGCAAGGAGCGTGCAGCTCAAAGCGGCGCGCTCGCTGGCCGAACGCTATCTCCAGGAGCCCCTCGGGCAGGGCACGATGGTCAGTGATCAGTCTTGCGCGGCCGATTTCGTAAGGCTTCGACTCGGAGGGCGCCGTCAGGAAGTGTTCGCTTGTCTGTTCCTGGATAGCCAACACTCAGTGCTCGCGTTCGACGAACTCTTTTTCGGGACCATCGACGGCGCCAATGTGCATCCGCGGGAGGTGGTGCGGCGTGCGCTCGAGCGCAATGCTGCAGCCGTGATTCTCGTGCACAACCATCCCTCCGGTGTGGCCGAGCCGAGCGACGCCGACGTTCGCGTCACTCAGCGGCTGACTGACGCACTTGCGCTCTTCGACGTGAAAGTGCTCGATCATCTCGTGGTGGGAGCCGGGGAGGTGGTCTCGTTGGCTGCGCGCGGGCTGTTGTAAGGACTATGCTAGTGGCCAAGGATTTGCTATAAAGCGCGGCTCTTCCCGGTCGAAAGGGTCTGAACATGTCGAGAGTCTGCCAGGTTACGGGCAAACGTCCCATGTCGGGCAACAATGTTTCGCATGCCCACAACAAGACCCGACGTCGTTTCAAGCCCAACCTGCATCAGCACCGGTTCTGGGTCGCGAGCGAGGAACGCTTCATCAAGTTGCGGGTGTCGGCCAAGGGTATGCGGATCATCGACAAGCTTGGCATCGATCAGGTGCTGGCAGACATTCGCAAACGCGGTGTGAAAGTCTAAGACACCAGGAGACGTTGAGATGCGAGAGAAAGTGAAGCTGGTCTCCAGTGCGGGCACCGGACACTACTACACCACCGATAAGAACAAGCGCACGACTCCGGATAAGCTTGCGTTCAAGAAGTACGATCCCGTGATTCGCAAGCACGTGATCTACAACGAGGCCAAGATCAAGTAGCTTCGAGCCCCCTCTCAGCCCTGCAGTTCTGTTCTTGCAGAACTGCTAAGGCCTAGAGGCGGCGTTCCGCCTCCCCAGTTTTAGCCCTGCAGTTCTGTTCTTGCAGAATTAGGCCTAGAGGTCACGTCTGATCTCGAGGTGGCCTGCGTCGTCCACCCGTGCTTCCCACTGCGGTTTCAGCAACGTCGTTGCCACCTCCTCGGTAATGATGGCGGGCCCCTTCACCGTGATTCCGCGTGGGAGCGATGCGCGCTCGTAGATGCGGGTGGGTCCCAGCCCGGCAAGCTCCCGCTCGAGCGGCGCTGTCGGCCGAGAGGCGGACACGGGCGCGGGTAGGCTCACCTCTGGGGCAGGCGCTTCGAGTTGCAGGCGTACGTTGACGAGTTCTACCGGCGCAGAGAGAGCGTGACCATAGCGGCGGCGATGAAGCTCGTGGAAGCGTGATTCGATGCGGCGGGCGGACCCGTCGAGGGACGCCTGCCACGGGAGATTGAGCGTGAAGGATTGGCCGGCGTATCGCAGGTCGAGGGTCGGATGACGAATGAGGTCGGCGATCGCGTGGCCTTCGAGCCGCAGCTCTTGCTCTCCCTGCATTGCGATCTCATCGAGTACGGCTGCAATCTTGCCTTTGCCGAACTCGGACAGTTGTCTTCGTACGGTGCGAGACAACTGCCGCTGGGGACGCGCGACGAGCATTCCCAGCGCAGACAATACCCCGCCACGGGCGGGAGCGAGGATGCGAGCGTTGCCGAGTGCCTCGGCAAGCTCACAGACGTGCAATCCGGCGGCACCACCGAAGCAGACCAGCACGAAGTCTCGGGGATCATAGCCTCGTTCCACCGAGATCAGCCGAAGCGCCTGGGTCATATGCTCGTTCACCACTTTCAACACGCCCAGCGCCGCCTCCTCCACACTGATGCCCATCGGGCGTGCGATGGCATTCATGACATCGCGCGCAGCTGCGACGTCCAATGCCATGCGGCCGCCGAGAAATGCGCTTTCCGGCAGTCGACCGAGCACCACATGCGCATCGGTGACGGTGGGCGCCCGACCGCCCCGCCCGTAGCAGGCAGGGCCGGGTGACGCCCCCGCGGACTGCGGTCCCACATTGAGGGCGCCGCCTTCGTCCAGATAGGCAACGGAGCCTCCGCCGGCACCAATGGTGTGGATGTCCGCCATCGGGATGGCTACCGGGTAGGGGCCCACCGCCCCTTCGGTCGTGAGCGTGGGGGTACCGTCGATCAGCGAGACATCGGTGGATGTTCCACCCATGTCGAAGGTGATGAGACGATCCAGGCCCAGTCGAGCGGCAACGAAACAGGCGGCGGCGAGTCCACCGGCGGGGCCGGATACCAGCAGATTCACGGCTCGCCGTGCGGCGAGCTCGGCGGCGATGGTCCCCCCCGACGACTGCATGACGGCAAGCGGACTGGGGGCGAGCTCGCGCTGAAGCGTAGCCAGATAATCCGCCACCAACGGTCCGAGCCAGGCGTTCAGCCAAGTGGTGACGCCGCGTTCGAATTCCCGATATTCCGGAAGGATGAAGGACGAGCGGCTGACGAATGCGAGTGGCGAGAGTCGCGCTTCGATCTGTCGTTCGAAGCTATCGTCGAGGTAGGAGAAGAGCAGGTTGATCGCCACCGACCGGGGTGCGAGCTCTCGCACTCGAGCAACGAGCTCGTTCAGATCCTCATCGGTGAGAGATTCCACCGTGTCCCCATTTGCATCGAGGCGCCCACCGGTTCCGATCATCATCGTCGGATCGAAGGCGAGCTTGGGTTCCAAGGGGGTCAGGTTGTAGAGTTCGGAACGCGCTTGGCGCGCAATCAGCAGGGTGTCGGTGAACCCGCGATTGGTAACGTACGCGGTGCGGACCCCTTTGCCTTCGAGAGTAGCGTTGGTGGCCACTGTACTTCCATGAATGATTCGAACCTCTCCCCGCTCGATGGCCGGACCGAGTGCCAACGCCTCGATGCCCTGCGCAATCGCCTCGGCCGGATTGTTTGGGGTGGACAACACCTTGTGCAGGCGCACCTCTTCATCGTGCGCGAGCACGAAATCCGTGAAGGTGCCTCCGGTGTCGATCCCTAGCAGCATGAAACGCCCATGAGGATGAGTATCGTTCGATTGTACGCGCAGAGACGTCCCCGGGACCGGCGGCGGGAGATCGGTGATGCCTGAGCTGCCGGAAGTGGAGACGACGCGCCGCGGGATCGTGCCGTGGGTAGAGGGGCGGGTGATTCAAGGCATAACGGTGAGAGAACCCAGGTTGCGCTGGCCGGTACCGCCCGGGATCGGAGAGCGTGTGGCGGGAGAGCGGGTGCACAGGATTCGTCGGCGCGGCAAATACCTGATCTTCGAGCTCGACGGGGGTGCCGTGCTCCTGCATCTGGGAATGTCGGGGAGCCTGCGAGTGAACCCCTCGGGGGTGCCGCCAGGCAAACACGATCACGTGGATTTCCTGATGGAGGGAGGGTGCTGTCTTCGCCTCACCGATCCGCGCCGGTTCGGGGCGGTGCTCTGGGCCCCGGCCCCCGTGGACGCACACTGGTTGCTGCGCGATCTCGGCTTGGAGCCCCTCGACGGGGAATTCACGGGAGATTATCTGTACGAGCATGCCCGCCACCGCAGAGTGAGCATCAAGGATCTCGTGATGAATGCCAAGGTGGTGGTTGGCGTGGGTAACATCTATGCGAACGAAGCACTATTCCACGCGGGCATCCGGCCCGGCATTGCAGCACGACGCATCACTCGGGCCCGTTGTTCGCGGCTGGTCGAGGCCATCAAGAGCACGCTGGAGGACGCAATACGCGCCGGTGGCACGACACTCAGGGACTTCGTTGGAAGCGATGGGCAACCCGGCTATTTCTCGCAACAGCTCTGCGTCTACGGACGTCGCGGCGAGCCGTGCAGAATCTGTGGAAGCGTGCTCAAGGCGGCAAAAATCGGTCAGCGATCGAGTGTGTATTGCTCACATTGTCAGCAGTGAGAACTGAGGCCCGGTTTTTGCGAACCGGAACTTAGCGCGGACAAATCCCCGTTGCTATATTAAGCAGTTATGGACAGCTCTTGATCTTGGTTGGAGGCCCTCATGAAGCGGAGAGCAGGTTTTCTCGTCGGGCTTTGCCTGGTAGCCTCGTTACAGCTGGCATCCCCCGCGGCGATCGCGGCGCGTGACCATAACCGGCCGGACGAGATGGAGGTCGCGAT
>JAPULC010000333.1 GCA_027295305.1 Gammaproteobacteria bacterium | reverse complement strand
TATTCGCGGTTCAGCACGTCCTCGGCACTGTCCTTGTTCCAGGTACCTACGGCCGTGAGCTCGGGTTTGATCTTGAAGTTCTCCACCCAGCGCGCCTGATAGCCGCGCACGAGGCCGACGCCGAAGCGGCCGCGATGCATGTGATCGAGGGTCGCGATGGCCTCCGCTGCGCGCAGCGGGTTGTGAGTCGTGGACACGAAGCCGCACGTGATGATGCGAAGCTTTTCGCTGTGCCGGCCGAGCCACATGGACATCAGCGTCGGCTCGTTGCAGATCTCGAAGCCTTCGATCTGCAGATGATGCTCGGGGTGGCCGAAACCGGCATAGCCGCTTTGATCTGCAAACGTCGCGTATTCGGCGATCTCATCGAGCATGCGCTGATAAAGATCGTTGCGTTGTCCCGCCATCCCGGCTTCCAGCTCGGCCCTTCGACCGATGGTGCAATACATGAAGAGATTGAACTTCATGTGGGCAATCTAACGGAGATCCGCCGGCCTGACTAGACTGAGACGAACGGGCTGCAGCGGTGCGATGACTCAGCGAACGATCCGATGGACGCTTCTCGTCGCGATGTTTCTAACGTTGCCCGCGGGAACAAGAACTAGCTAAGACCCTGTCAATCCCAGCAGTTCGAACTGCTCGGGGGGCGCATCGCTTGCCTTCAATGCCCGCTCGAGCTTCGTCACCATTTCGGCTTCCAGCGCTTCGTCCTCTACGGCTTGCTCCTGCCCCGGGTCGCTCTTCACGTCGTACAAGCGCGTGGATAGATCGTGATACCAACCCCCCGGCACCGAGGCCGGGATGCGCATCACCGGGCAGTCCTTGGTAAACGGGAGGGGTTCGTTCCAGCTCATCTGCCTCAGCTCCTCGAGGCTGAAGGGGCTGCGCATGTGCATCGGCATGAGCGTGTAATGATGGAGTGGCCAGTTGTCCGGCGTCGCCGGGGCGCGCATGTACACGTGGCGGCCATCGGTGATGTTCACGTGTCCCCCGAACACGCCGTAAAGGGCGACCTCGCGCACGGGCGCGTCGCGCTCGACGATCTGACGCAGTGGATGTCCCTGCATGTCGGGGGGCAGCTCCAGACCGAAGAACTCCAACAGCGTCGGCCCCAGATCGACGGTCTGGGTGAGGCTCGTACGACGCGCTCCCGCGGTCTTCGAGCGCGGATCCCATACGAACATCGGAATGTGGGCGATCTCGTTGTAAAACGGCATTCTGACCTTCGCCCACCAGTCGTGCTCGCCGAGGAGAAATCCGTGATCGGTGCAGACAATGAGCAGCGTGTCGTCCCAGAGTGCGAGCTCGTCCATCAAGTTCATCACTTCCCCGAGATAGTGGTCGCATTGCGTGAGAAGTGCAGCGTACTCGTAACGTAGATGCTCCACGGCATCGGGGTCTTCCGAGACCCGCTCGTATTTGGGCCAGTCGAAATGCGGTCCCTCCCAATCGTGGTTGTACTTCTCCTTCCAATGTTGAAGCGTGAAGAACGGCTCATGCGGGTCGAAGGTCTCGATCTGCAGATACCAGTTGTCCTGATCGGCATTGGTGCGGATGAACTCGATGCCTTCGGCAAACGTTTGCGCCTGGGGCGTGCGCTCCTCGGATTGCATGTATTTGCGATTCACCCAGTCCTGGCGAACGATGCGTCCGTGATGATCGGGAATCTCGGGATCACGCACCTCGCCCTTCCAACGATCGCCTTCCTGCCCGCGCACGTTCACCCAGCTTGCATAGCGGTGGTGATAGGTGCCTCCGCCGTCCTCCCAGTAGTGGTAGTGGTCGGAGACGAGGTGGGTATAGACGCCATTGCGATACAGAATCTCGAAGGTGGAATCGTCGAACGGTTCCCACGGTCCCCATGCGCGGTGGAGGACGTTGTAGCGCCCGGTGTGAAGCTCGCGCCGCGCAGGCATGCACGGCATGCTGCCGACGTAGTGCGTGTCGAAGGTGACGCTGCGTTCTCCCAGTCGCAGGAAGTTCGGCGCCAGCGTCCACTCGCAGCCATAGTTGGGTAACATGTGGCGATTCAACGAGTCATACATCACCATGATTGCCTTCATCGTTCTCCCCCGCGTGAGCGCGAAGTCCAATCATAACCACCCCGGCGTGCGGTCTACACATGGAGCGATTCAAGCTCATTCCCGAGGCGCATCTGCTCCTGCAGCGCGACGGAGCCATTCTGCTGCTTCGCCGGCAAAACACCGGCTATGAAGACGGCAACTACAGCGTGGTCGCGGGTCACATCGACGGGGGCGAGCCCGCGCGCGAGGCGATGGCGCGCGAAGCCGTCGAGGAAGCGGGGATTGTGATTGCGCCCGAAGCCCTCGAGCTCTGCCACATCATGCATCGCAACGCCGACCAGGAGAGGATCTCGTTCTTCTTCACGGCGCGCGCCTGGGAGGGAGAGCCGCGAAACATGGAACCGAAATGGTGCGATGATCTGAGTTGGTTCGACCTTGATGGGCTCCCGCTCAACCTGATCCCCTACGTGGCGGTGGCGATTCGCCTGGCGAATGCGGGACGCACGTATTCCGAGTTCGGTTGGTAGTGAACTGCCATGCATCATCTCTCCTACGACGTCTTTCACAAGTTCCCACTTTGTCACAACCACCGCGAACGGGTATAACGGGTCGCTCTCGTCTGAGTTTTGAAAACAACGGAGCGACGATCATGGCGCAGGTGCTGGTCAGCGAGCAGGAAGGGCATGTCCTCACGTTGAGGCTCAATCGCCCGGAAAAGAAAAACGCACTCAGCAACGAGCTTGCCTGGGGGGTGGTGGAGGCCGTGGAAGCGGCGGCAAGAGACGATTCTGTGTGGGTGATTGGCATCACGGGCACGGACGACGCGTTCTGTGCCGGTCTCGATCTGAGCGGGGGGGACGACTATTCGCCCCTGACGGAGCAGGACAATCAGCTCGACGATGTGGGTTGGGTTGGGCGGTTCGCGCTGGTGCTGCGCGAGGTCTGCGACAAGCCCATCGTCGCAGGCGTGAACGGCGTCGCCGTGGGCGCGGGGCTCTCGCTCGCCATGGCGGCGGACATGCGCATCGTTGCTCGCTCCGCCCGATTGATGGCCGGGTATACGCGCATTGGCGGCTCGCCGGATGGCGGGCTCTCCTGGACGCTCTCCCAGGCCATCGGCTACGAGCAGGCCATGCGCTTCATGTTGGAAAACCGCACCGTGCTCGGTGAAGAAGCCGTGGCGCTGGGGATGGCCGGCGAGGTGGTGGACGACGATCGGCTGGCTTCCAGATTGCAGGAGTACTGCCAGCAGATTGCATCGTGGTCACCGCTTACGCTGCGGCTCGCGAAACGCACCATCGGCCGCGCCGCGGGGTTGGTGGATCTGGAATCACATCTGCGCTACGAGCTAGCGAATATTCGTCGCGCGTTCTCGAGCCAGGACGCGCAGGAAGCGCGCAAGGCGTTTTTCGAGAAGCGCGCGCCCGTATTTCGGGGGAGGTGAACATGGCGATTCAACCACGACCGGAGCAACTGCAGACATTTGTCGAAAACGTCCCCAAGGGACCGATCTACATGCTGAACCTCCTGAAGTTCAAGGAGCGCGCCGAGTATGCCGATGGGCGCGATACCGATCTCACCGGCGAGCAGGCGTATGCGCTTTACGGGGCGGGGGTCGGTAATCTCATCGCAGAGGTGGGCGGACGCATGGTGTTCTCCGGAAAGATGAACGTCCAGCTCATCGGTGACGACGATCTGGCATGGGACACCGTTGGGATCGTCGAATATCCCTCCATCGAAGCGTTCCAAGGCATGACGGCAAGTGACGCCTACCAGGATATTCACGTGCATCGGGCCGCCGGACTCGAGTATCAGTTGCTGATCAACTGTTTGTCGCGCGAGCAGGTGATGCAGCTGAGGGCGTCTTGAGTCCTCGTTCGATAACAGGTGCTCAAGCGAACCCTCGACAACCTCGTAGGAGCGGCTTCAGCCGCGAATCTAGCGGCCTCGCGAGATGCGCCAATCGCGGCTGAAGCCGCTCCTACGGAGAAATGTACCGAGCAGATTCGAGGTTCCTTTTGTCCGTGAATCGGTCGCGTCCAGGGTCGCGACTAGACTAAAAGGCCGCCGCTATGCCGCTTCCTCTTCGTTGCCCGCGATCGTCAGTGCCTCGCCCGTCTCCAGCAACGACTTCAGGCTGCAGACGATGGCGCTCCAACCCTGGCTGATCTCTGGGTACACGACGCTCGTGGGGTCGAAGTCGTCATGCGTGATTCGAAGCCGACACACGTTGCCGAGAGGCTCGATGTCGTAGGCCACACGCGAAGGACGTTCCTTGGTCGCCTCAGTGTTGTAGAGGACGTGCCAGCTGTAGACGAGACGCCGAGGTCTGTCGATCTCCAGCACCTCACCTTCCACCACCAGCGTGCCGTCGTCGTAGGTGAACTCGACGCGGTCGCCGACGTTCCAGCTCGACTTGACGTTCGTGGTGTGAAAATACTGACGCGTGAACTCCGCGGTAGTGATTGCCTCCCAGATGCGCGCGGGGTCGGCGCGGATGTAGGTCTCGTAAATGTGTACGGATTCGGTGTTGTCACTCATCGTCTTCCTCCAGTGCGTTTTTTAGGGCCGTGATCGCGGCCACTCTGTCTGCCGCGAAACGGCTGATCCATCGATCCGAGATCTCCTGGATGGGGACGGGGTTCAGATAGTGCCGTTTCTCGCGCCCCGACCACCGGGTGACGACGAGATTCGCCTCTTCCAGGATGTTGAGATGCTTCGAGACAGCCTGCCGGCTGACCTCCAGATCCCGGCACAGCTCGCCGAGGGTCTGTCCGTTGTCATCGGTCAACCTGTCCAGCAGACTGCGACGAGTTGGATCGGCCAGGGCTCTGAAGACTGCGTCCATTGTCGGGATTATGCAACCATATGGTTGCATGTCAAGAGATAATTGGCGTGTGTTGAAGTTGGCCGTTAGTTTCGGCTGAATGCGCTGCATGCTGACCATCGAGCATCTCTCAAAGACCTTCCCGGGTGGGGTCACCGCACTCGACGACGTGTCCCTGCGAATTCCCAAGGGCATGTTCGGACTGCTTGGCCCCAACGGGGCGGGCAAGTCGACGTTGATGCGCATCATCGCCACGCTCCTCGTGCCCGATAGCGGCAGCGTTCGACTCGACGACATCGACGTGGTGAAAGACAAGGACGCGCTGAGGGCGCGTCTCGGGTATCTACCGCAGGACTTTGGTACCTATCCGCGCGTGACGCCGGAGGAGCTACTCGAGCATCTGGCTGTGCTGAAAGGCATCGCCGATCGTGACGCCAGGCGAGAACTCGTGGACGCGCTGCTGGCGGCCACCAACCTCACTGGCCTGCGCAAGCGCCGCATCGATACGTTCTCGGGTGGGATGAAGCAGCGCTTCGGGATTGCTCAGGCGCTGATAGGCAATCCCGCGCTGATCATCGTCGATGAGCCCACGGCAGGGCTCGATCCCACCGAACGGCGTCGCTTTCACAATCTGCTCTCGCGTATCGGCGAGGGTGTGGTGGTGATTCTCTCCACGCACATCGTCGAGGATGTCACCGATCTGTGTCCCCGCATGGCGATTCTCGGAGACGGGAAGATCCTGCTGGAAGGGGAGCCGCAAGTCCTGGTCGACGAGCTCGACGGGAGGTTGTGGGAGCGCGTCATCGATGAGCGCGAGCTCACCGAGGTGCAAGATCAATTCAATGTCGTCTCCACCCAGTTGCGCGCGGGTCGCACACTGATCCGGGTGCTGGCGGAGCGATCCCCCGGCGCTGCCTTCGGATTGGCTGAGCCCTCTCTCGAGGATGTCTACTTTGCGACGCTGTCCCGGCACGGCGTCGAGCCGGCGGGTTAAGGGCCTCTACGTGTTTCGTGAAGTCTTCACCTTCGAGCTGCGTCATCAGCTGAGATCGCCGCTCTTCGTCATCGTGGCGAGTGTTTTCTTCGTGCTGGCCTATTTCGCGATGGCGAGCGAGGACGTGACCGTGGGGGGCGGCACCGCCAATCTCGATCTCAATGCTGCCTTCGCCATCGTTCAGACCCATTTCGTGTTCAGCATCATTGCGATGTTTGCCGCGGTGGCCTTCGCCTCTCAGCCGATTACACGGGATTACGAATACCGCACGGCAGAGCTCTTCATGGTCACCCAGGTGGATCGCCTCTCGTTCCTGGGCGGGCGCTTTCTTGCGGTCTATCTGGTCACGTTGGCGGCGACGAGTGCGGCAGTGCTGGGCACCCTGGTTGCCACCTTCATGCCATGGCTCGATCCGGAGCGCATCGGGGAGTTCGCCTGGGCGCCCTACGAGTTCTCGCTGTGGGCGGTGATGATGCCCAACGTATTCATCGTGTGCGGACTGTTCTTCGCCTTGGCCGCGCTGACCCGCACCAACATGGCGGCGTATGTCGGAGCGGTGGCGCTCATTGCGCTCTACGTTGTCGTCGGCGTGAATACCGACCAGGAAACCATCTCAACCACCGCGGTCCTCGATCCGTTTGGCGCCATTGCCTTCGCAGAGGTCACCCGCTATTGGACAGTGTTCGACAAGAACGCCCGCGTGCCCGAGTTCGGTGGCACGCTGCTGTACAGCCGCGCGTTGTGGACGTCGGCCACCGCGTTACTCCTGGGGCTGGCCTATAGTACTTATCGCTTCAGCATCGAGCCGGGACGATTGTTTCGGCGCCGTCGACGCCCCTCGGAAGACGACGGCACTCCCCCGGCCGGGCTCGTGAGCATTCCTCGGACCAAGCCGGTCTTCGGGTTCTCGACCCGCATGCTTCAGCTTGGCTATCAGCTCGTGCTCGAGACGAAAGCGGTGCTCAGAAGCGTGCCGTTCATGGTGATTCTCCTGTTCGGGGTGCTGAATACGCTCGCCGTGTTGCTCGGCAGCATCGCTCAGCTCTACGGCACGCCGGTGCTGCCCGCCACGGGTCTGATGGTGCAGCGCATCGGCAATGCATTTCTGCTCATGGTGGTCATCATCATTGCCTACTACGCCGCAGAGCTGCTTCACCGCGATCGCCAGAGCCGGATGGATGAGATCGTCGACGCCTTGCCCTTCCCGAGCTGGGTGATGGTGGCCGCAAAGACGTTAGCGATGGTGATCGTGATTGCAGTGATGCTTAGCGCCGCGGTGGCGACCGCCATCGGGGTGCAGCTCGCCTACGGCTATACACACGTCGCGCTCGAGGTCTATCTCATCGGTGTGTTCGTGCTCCAGGGATGGAACCTGGTGCTGCTGATTCCGGTGGCGTTTTTCCTGCAGGCCCTCATCGATCGAAAATATCCGGCGATGCTTGCATTCGTCGTCGTGGTGGTGGGTCTGCAGGTGATGAGTGGTGCCGGTTTTCAACACCGGCTCTATCAGTTGGGTCTCCCGGGTGGTTTGTATTCGGGGATGAACGGCTGGGGGCACTTCCTGACACCGTCGTTCTATTACGGCGCGTATTGGACGGTATTCGGCCTGATGCTCGGTGTCGGCGCGCATCTCCTGTGGCGGCGGGGCAAGGACGAAAGCGTGCGCATTCGCCTTGCAGAGGTACGCGCTCGGCTGACACCGGGTGCGATCACCGCGCTTGGCGCATGCCTCGTCGCGATGCTCGGTCTCGGCGGCTGGATCTTCTACAACACCAATGTGCTCAATGAGTACCGCAGTCGCGACGACGTGGAACGACTTCAAGCCGACTACGAGAAGCGCTATCGACAATACGAGGCATTGCCCATGCCGGAGGTCGTCGATGCCGATGTGGAGGTGGACATCTTTCCGGCCGAGCGGCGAATCGAGTCACGCGGGAAACTTGTCCTCGAGAACGTGCGAGATGCGCCTCTCGACGAGCTGCACCTGAATGTTGCCACGGCGCTCAACATCAATGCGTTGGAGGTCGAACGTGCCGAGCTATTTGCGGATGACGACGAGCACGGATATTACCGCTTTCGCTTCGACGAACCTTTACGGCCCGGGGAGCGAGTGCAGCTGCGTTTCGACCTCAGCTGGACTCATCGCGGGTTCGTCAATCACGGCTCTTCGACCCGCGTGGTTCACAACGGCACCTTCGTGAACAACACCGAGATCATGCCGATTCCCGGCTACAACTTCAGCGTGCAGCTGGGCGACAACAACAAGCGCCGCAAATACGGGCTTCCACCGGTAGAGCGATTGCCGGCCTTCGGAGATGAAGCGAGCTATGGCGTGAGTCAATTCAGAGTGCGCACGCCGATGTCTTTCCGAGCCGTGGTAAGCACCAGCGAAGATCAGACGGCTGTTGCCCCCGGCTATCTTCAGAAGCAGTGGATCTCGAACGGGCGTCGCTATTTCGAATACGCGATGGATCGACCCATCTGGCCGTTCGTATCCTTCATGTCCGCTCGCTATGCAGTGACGGAGAGCACGTGGAACGATGTCGCCTTGCAGGTCTTTCATCATCCCACCCATGACTACAACGTGGCATCGATGATGCGAGGTGCAAAGGCCTCGCTCGACTATTTCACGACGGAGTTCTCCCCTTATCAATATCGTCAGTTCCGGATTCTCGAGTTTCCGCGGTATCAGCCCTTCGCTCAGTCGTTTCCGAATACGATCCCGTTTTCGGAGTCCATCGGCTTCTTGGCGGATCTGAGTGATGAGACCGACATCGATTACGTGTTCTACGTCACCGCACATGAGCTAGCGCATCAGTGGTGGGGGCATCAGGTCGTGGGGGCTCGGATGCAGGGCATGACGATGATCGTGGAGACCCTTGCGCAATACTTCGCACTCATGGTGATGGAGAAGGAGTACGGTCGCGCGCAGATGCGCCGGTTCCTCAAGTACGAGCTCGACCGATACCTCGCCGGGCGCGGTGGCGAGCTGATCGAAGAGCTGCCGCTGATGCTGGTGGAGAATCAGCCCTACATTCACTATCGCAAGGGAAGCCTCGTGCTCTATGCGCTGAAGGACTACATCGGAGAGGATGCCGTCAACCGCGCGCTCAGGCGCTTCATCGAAGAGTATGCGTTCCAAGGCGCGCCGTTTCCCGACACGGGAGCGCTGGTGGAGTTGTTTCGTGACGAAGCCGGGCCGGAGCATCAAGCGCTCATCGATGATCTGTTCGAGAAGATCGTGCTCTACGATCTCAAGGTGGCCGAGGCCGACGTCACGCGCACGGACGATGAACGC
>JAPULC010000332.1 GCA_027295305.1 Gammaproteobacteria bacterium | reverse complement strand
CCTTCGCGCAACGAAAACGCTTCCCCCAGAGTGGAGTATCCCACCTGTGCCGACGCTGCCGAGGTGATTGCCAGAGAGACGAAGAGCAGGAGCGTGCGCATAGTGCAGATAGACACCGGGCCCATGGACCGGTTCCCAGCCGACAGCACAAGGGGCCTATCCGATGTCGCGAAGTCTCACCGGGCTTCGTCAATCACAGGACGCCGAGAGAGCGGCATGTCGTGTTGCTGCCAGGCCCGCAGAAAACCACCACGCCGTTCAAGGCGCATCCAACATCACGTGCACATCCTCCTGGTGCTCACCGTCGTGCCCGCTTCGATGGATGCGAATATAGCGATGGTTGGCCAGCATCGGCTCGACGGTGATCGTCTCGAACCCGTTCTGGCGCAACACGGTGGCCACCCCGTCCTCTTCCAGCTTCGCCAACGCCTGATAGGCATCGGCCGCCGAATTCACGGCGCGATCGTTGATCGATTGCAGGATATCGCCCGGCTGCAATTCAGCGTCAGCGCCGCCGGCGTGCAGCACGAGAACGCCTTCGTCGACGCCGAAGTAGTCGCCAAGCGTTGCCTCGACGTCGACCAGCCGCAAGCCACCAAAGAACCGGCTCCCCGGCATGCCCGGTGCCCCGATCACCGCACGTGTGGCAACACCGTGCTCGCCCAACACCACCGGCCCCGACGGCATGAAGGCCGGCAGATCGATATTGAATGGCCGGGTGAAGTTCATTCCACCGGGTTCCTGGGGAACGACGTCGATGGTGATGACACCGCCATCGCGTACCAGATCCAGTCGCAGCGGCTGTCCCTCTTCGGCGTTTTCCAACACCTCGTGGAGCGTCACGAACGGCGCGTCGCCACCCGTCAGAACAACCCCGTCGACGGCGATCATCAGGTCGCCGGCCTTGACGCCCGCTTCCGCGGCGCCGCCCCCCGGCGTCACACCACCGATCTTGATACCGTTCTCGTCGGACCTGCTTATCAGGACCCCAAGAAACGCTCTGTCGTGGCGCTCGCCAGCCAAGGCGTAATGCACGCCGAATCCCTGCGACGCTGCGCTACGGTGGAGCTCGGCATACTCCTTTGCGGCTTCGTCCAAGCGCTGACGCGCGGCATCGATGCGTGCATCCATGTCGGCCTCATCCAATTCCTGGGCAACCCCGCTCACCGATAGAACGGCCGCCACAGTCAGAGCCAGCAACTTCTTCATCTGTTTCTCCTATTTTCTCCGCAGTCCACTAGTACGCAATCTTTTGAAGCATTCCCTGGCGGCGTCGCCGTTCGACCTCCACCAGGCTTTCCATCAGCTCAACGCGGCGACGCATGAGCGCCTCCTCCTCCGACACGCGGGGGCTTGCGCCGCCTTCGGCCCACATCCGATTGAGCGAGCGGTCGACGCTCGAGATTCGGTAGACGAGCACGCGCGAGGTGTCGCCCCACTGAGCGCGCGCCGGAATAGAGGCGATGCGTGTCTCGAGCTCGCGCGAGCGCTGCAGCAGATCGCCAAGCGGATCGACTGCAGGTCGTGAGAACGGATCCGCCCACAACACCGTGAGCACGATCGCAGCGACGACGCCAGCGGCCATCGATAGCGCAAACTTTGGCTGCAGGAGCCAACCGCGCCCGCGCGCCAGCGTGCGCTGGATGCTGTCCCAGACCGCCGCCGGTGCCTCGAGATCGCCGAGGCGGCGCAGCTCAGAGCGCAGCGCTGCTGTCTTGGAGTCTTCGTCTTGCATCGTCTTTAGCCTTCGGCGACACATCGTCGCCGTCCCGATATTTCTCGAGCCGCGCGTAGCCGCGGGCGAGCTGCGACTTCGAGTAGCTCGACGTTCGCCCGAACATCTGCCCGATCTCCGCGTGCGTGTATCCCTCGACCTCGTGCAGCCAGATCACGGTGCGCGTCTCGGCCGGTAGCCGCGCGAGTGCGCGCTCGATGTCGATGAGCTGCTCCGTTCCATCCGGCTTCGCGCTTTCCCGATCGTCAGGCGGGCTCGTATCGCGACGCCGGTGCCACGGCGAGCGCAGACGCATGAGGCAATGATTCACGGCGATGGAGCGCACCCAACCCGCGACGGCGCTGTCATCCTGGAGCGTTGACGCCCGCGTCATGACGTCGATAAAGGTGTCGTGAGCGACTTCGGCCGCGGCGTCCGCGTCGTTCAGCATCCGTCGCGCCAGTGTATACACGGGGGTCGACAGCGCGTCATACACCTTCGCCAGGGCGCGACGGTCTCCACGCTTCAGCCGGCGAACGAGCGCCGGTGCGATTTGAACATCGAGAAAGCGCGACATATTGAGTTAGATGCGCCAGCGCGGAAAAAGGTCGCGGAATCATAAAAAAAAAAGCACCACGACCGCCTCGCGCTGTCCAAGTCCCTGGTTTCGGGAGAAGGTCCTTGTCCCCATGCAAAAGCCACGATGATGCGCGACGTGCCAATGTCGATTCTCATTACCGGTGGAACCGGCCTGATCGGTGGTCATCTGTGCCGCGCGCTCATCGAACGCGGCGATCGGCTGACCGTGCTGACGCGACGCCCAGACAGGGCTTCGGTGCGCTGGCCACAGATACGCTTCACCGACACACTGGAGAGCCTCGATGCCAGCGAGCGCCTCGACGCCGTGGTGAATCTTGCCGGTGAGCCCATCGCCACGCGCCCTTGGACGCGGCGGCGTCGAAGAAAGCTTCGCGACAGCCGCATCGGAACGACCGAGCGCCTGATGACACTGATCGAGCGTCTCGACGAGAAACCCGAGGTGCTCGTCAGCGGCTCCGCGCTCGGCTATTACGGGCAACACCCCTCACGCACATTCAATGAAGACAGTGAGCCGATCCCCGGCTCGTTCTCCCACGCCCTGTGCCAGGACTGGGAAGCGGCCGCCGCTCATGCCGCCGATCTCGGCGTGCGCGTGTGCACGCTGCGCACCGCGCTGGTGCTTGCCCGCGACGGCGGCTTCCTGAAGCAGATGCTGCTGCCCTTCCGGCTGGGGCTCGGTGCGCGCATCGGCAACGGCGATCAATGGATGTCGTGGATCCACATTCACGATCTGACGCAACTGCTCGTGCAAGCGCTCGACGATGCGCGCTTCGCCGGCCCCGTGAACGCGGCGGCACCCAATGCCGTCACCAACCGTGAGTTCACCCGCACCCTCGGTCAGGTGTTGCACCGGCCAACGCCCTTCGTCATTCCGGCGTTCGCCCTCGCGGCGCTGCTTGGACAGATGGCGCAGGAGCTACTCATCACCGGTACGCGCATCACCCCCGCGCGCGCCACGCAGTTGGGGGTCGACTTCGCGTTCCCTCGGCTGGAGGATGCCCTGACGGATCTACTGGTCAATTCGACATGAGATCGTTCAGACATCTCGAGCCCATCATGGGAAAGGGAAGCTGAGCCAGTCACGCGATGCGCCATGCCGTAAAACGGCTGCCAAAGCTGCCATGTGAGGGGTGCGCGAGGGGCGGGTCAACCAAGGACATGCATCGAGGGTGGTGTATTCTCGCTGGCGTTCGGAGGATGCATGAATTCAACAGACGACGAGCTTGCAATCGCCTGGAAAGCGTGGGGCGAGGGGGACCTGGAGCTTGCCGTTCGCGTTGCGCGCGACGCGACGCCCGGCGACGAGCGGACCCACGTTCTGATGCTCGCGGCGTACGTGAAAGGCGACTATGCGCGAGCGCTGGAACGCTACGAGGGAATCGGTGCGGGTTACGAGCGACTCGCCGAGCTCGATGATGTGGTGGTCGAGGCGCATCTGCATCTGGGCGATCGCACCGATGCTCTGGCTTTCGCTCGCCAACGCGGACTCGCGCGCGCCAAATACCTGGCAATGCGCACGCAGCCCATGCAAGTGGCGCTCGATGGAGGCGCCGTCATTGCGTTCGCGGACGCTCCCATCGTCGACTACATTCCGGGCTTCGCGGGAAGCGTGAACGGCCACGCTGTCACTGCCCATGTGGACACGGGCGGGACTTTTCTGCACATGAACCCTGCAAAGGCAGAAAGATTCGGCATCCAGTTGGTCGAGGGTCCCGAAGGCAAACACGGCGCGAAAACGGTGCCGACTCTTCTGGGGATCGCAGAGACGTTTCAGCTTGGGCCTGTATTGCTGAAGCATGTGCCGGTAATAGGGATGCCCTCACTCCAGGGGCCCGAGGACTTCGTGGTGTTTGGCACCAACGTGCTCGAGTGCTTCTTGGTGACGCTCGACTATCCCAATCGGCGCCTGCTGCTGAGTCCGCGCGAAGACGCGGATGCGCGCAGCGCGCATCTCGCACAATTGCCCGAACCCCGCGAGGAAATGGAGTTTCTGCTGTGGAGCGATCACTACATGATCGCGCGCGGAGGCATGGGCGAGAGCGATGGCCTCAACTTCTTCATGGATTCCGGGCTCGTGTCGCTTCATCCGCAACCGGACGGCAGCGTGCGTCAGGCGGCGCTCATCGTCGCGCGCAAAGATCTGACGAGATGGGGATCGGCGTACAGCGAGACGGGGCAGGACGGGGTGGTGGAGCTTCGCGATGCCATTCGATTAGGGGGGCTCGCTCAGCGAGGTCATCTGATCCTCGTGCGCGAGCGGGGCATCGTCTCGGATATGGGGGGCATCCGCATCGACGGCCTCTTGAGTCACGCATTCGTCAAAGAATATGCATGGACCATGGACTTCGATGCGCGTCGCTATCTGTTTCATGCAGTGCGGTGATCGAGTGCTTTACAGCGGATCTAGTGGCAGGCACGCGCGAATCATCCACTCAACGCAACTCACGCCAGAGCGCATCGGCGAGCTTATGGCCGCGACCGACACGTCGCGTGATCTCATCGCGAAGCCCCGGAGTGTCCGCCATTTCGAGGGGAATCCAGTGCGAGAGCCGCGACGTCCGCACGCGTAGCAAGCGGATCCAGCCCACGCGGAAGAGCGTTACGCGCTTCACCTCATCCCACACCACCGGGTGGCGTCTGCCGAGGGTATCTACCGCGATGAATCCGTGCGGGCCGACCACCACGCTCATCGCGCGCCTGAACTTCCCCATTTCAGCGAAGGCAAGGGCCCCGGCGGCCACTACCACCACGGCAATGCCGTCCCACATGACGTCGGATTCGGTCCAGACGATGAACGCAGCCACGCCGGCAGCGACGAGCAGTGTCAGCATGGACCAATAGGGCGCCCGCCGCGGCTCGAAAGTCTTCGAGTCCTCGGCGTCGGCCACTGCGTCCTGTGCGGGAGACTCCGGGGTTGAATGCAGCATCGACGCTCAGCGGCTGTTCACTCCTCAAAGCGTAGCTCGATACGTCTCATCTCCATGCGAGGTCGCGGCCTCCCACCAGGAAGCGGTCTTCAAGCCAGTTCACGACACGCATCGATATTCAGCCTTCATCTCGATGTTAGGTCCCGCCGCGAGTGTCAGAGCTGTTGCGGCATGGCACGCGGGCTTCGGGCAAGCCTGGCATCGAGATGGCGCCGAAGCCGCGATTGGACCATTCGCATCTTCGTGTGCTGAGATGGCGCAGGACATAACACTGCTCGGGAGGAACGCCGCATGACCGATGACGAGAAGACAGGCTGGCCGCAGGTGGAGTTGGGGGAAGTCACGATGATTTTCACGGTGAAGGACTTGGCGAAGTCCATCGACTTCTACACCAGGCTCGGGTTCGAGCGGACCGTGGTTCATGGGCACGATGGGGAGAAGCCCATCAGTTCCGAGGACAACCCCACCTGGGCGACGTTTCGTTGCGGAAACCAGAGCGTGGACCTGATGGACATCGGAATGAACATGATGCACTTCGAGGTGGACGACCCGCCGGCCGTGATGACTGCCCTGACCGAGAGAGGGTTGGCCCCCTCCGCAGCAGGGCCCGGAAACACGGGCGCGAGCCTGGAGGACCCGGACGGGAACATCATCTACATCATGAAGAGCACTCCGTAGGGCGGCGCATTCGGTTCGCTACGGCGTTCGGACCCACCATAAGCATGAAGGGGCGCGGGTTGGCTCCGCCAGGACGCCCGCAAAGATCACAGCGGTCAACCAACCGCAGAAGAGCACCGGATCGGTTGAACGAACCAAGATGGGTGTCCAAATTGGCGCCGTGTTCCATTCAGGCGAACCCGTCCTTTCCCAATCGGGAGCCAGCAGAGGAGAACGAGCAATGACCATCATGGAACTGGGAGCCCTAGGCGAATTCCTCGGCGTATTCGCCCTGGTGGCGACGCTGATCTATCTGTCTATTCAGGTGCACTATGCGAGAGATGAGTCGGAAAAGGCGGTGCTGGAAGCGAGAACCACTGGAATAAGAGAGTTGTCGTTGAGTGCCGCCACATCGGACTTGTCGGCCGCCTTGGTCAAGGCAGACGAGGCCGTTGGTGCTGCACGCCGCTCTTTCGAGGCGGCGCTGATCTCACGCGGTCTCGACCGTCAAGAAGCGTATCGCGTGAACATGTGGTACCTGGCTTCATGGCGACTCGACTTCACGCAGTATGAAACCGCTACGCAAGCACAGCAAAACACCCAACACAGCCGTCTGCGAGCGATCTACTCAGAGGGCGTTGGCCGGCTGTTCTGGGACAACTTCCCGCGCGCGCGGCAAGGAACCGACCCGTTCGCCAACCACGTCAACCGACTCATCGCAGAAGCCGACCAGCAACAGGGACGCCGACAATGACCATCTCATCGGGAAGCGGTCTTCGAATTCGTGAACCAAGCGTCGTACTATTGCAGGACGTGCGAGCAGAGTGGAGTTCCAAGCGATGACCCTGACCGTCACACCCCTCGATGCAACGCTGGGTGCCTTGGTGACCGACGTCGATCTGGCCGGCCTCGACGATGCCACCTGGGCCGAGATACACGCAGCGTTCCTGGAGTATGGCGTGTTGGTGTTCCCAGCCCAGCATCTGGAGGAGGAAGCCCAGGGCGCGTTCGCTCGACGTTTCGGCAACATCGAACAGCTCTCACCGAGGCAAACGAAATCGACCCTTGTATTTACCAACCAGAGAGCCAATGGCGAGTTGGCGAAGCCCGATGAGCAGGGGTTTCACATCATGAAGGGCAATGAGGGCTGGCATACCGACAGCACCTACATGCCGCTGGCGGCCAAGGCCTCGATGTTGCACGCGCTGGTCATACCGTCCGAGGGCGGTGAAACCGAATTCGCCGATATGCGCGCCGCGTGGGATGCGCTCGATGAGAAAACCCAGGCGAGGCTCGAGGGGCTTTCAGCCCATCACTCTCTGTATTACTCACAGAAGCAGGCGGGCTATACCCACACGACCGACAACCTCTACGGATTCCACGACAAGGGCGCGCCCCTGCGACCCATCGTCAAGACGCACCCCGAAACCGGCCGCAAGTCGATCTACACCGGCCGCCATGCCTACGGAATTCCAGGCATGAGCGAAGAAGAGTCGGCGACGTTGCTTAGAGGACTCATTGAAGAGGGCTGCCAGCCGCCGCGGACCTATGAGCATTCATGGGAAATCGGTGATCTTGTCGTCTGGGACAACCGATGCCTCTTCCACAGGGCCCGGCCCTATGACACCAACCAACCCCGCGCGCTGCGCGCATCCAGAATCGCAGGGGAGCCCGAATCGGAGCTTGCGCCCACCTTCGCCGACGCGCGCGCGGACGGGTTCAAACCGACAACGTCCAACGTGTCGTCACTAGCAGTCGACTAGCAGGGACCCTCTTCGCGGGGTATCGATGCGAAATCACTGCCTCTGTTGGTGCGCACGCGCCGCAATGAGCGCAGCCCGATTGAACGTCGGCACGGATAATTCAGCTTCCGCTCTTGTTCAAGAAGGCGTGGCTTCCAACCCTTCGGCCATGGCAATCGGCAGACGTTGTTCCGCCGCGAACTGCTTTGAGATGACGCTGCTGGCTGCCCTCAGCTCGTCGCCCCAATCGCGCCACATATCTTCCTGGGGTGGGTCCAGGCGCATCGCATCGAGATCCGTCTTGCAGAAGTCATACAGAACCGCCTGACGTATGGTGTTGGGCTCGGCGTAATTGTGTCCCGCCATGTGTCCGAGGCGGTGATGCCAAAATACGATGTCGCCTGCTTCGCCGTAGCACTCCACCGGCTCGGTGTCGGCTTCTACCTTCGTGACTTCTTCCACATAGGCAGGGGGATGAATCAGCCCCTTGTGTGACGGCATGTGCTCGTAGTAAGGAATGCGCGCCTGATCATACTGCATGGGAAACAAGGGATAGAATCGCTTGTGACTACCGGGCCATATCTTGAACGAGCCGCCGTTGCGAGGACCGTCGTCAAGTAAACACACGACCCCCAGATGGAACGGGTGGCCATCGGTGTGTAGACGATCTGGCGTGGGTGCGATTGTCCTGTCGGACGGCAAGGTTGCGTAGATGCCCCTGGCGCCTTCGCCCAGCTGAGGATCCACAGGCCCGTTGGGCCAGGCCGGTCCCCAGGATCCCATGGGTTTGCCGCCAATCTTGGGCTGGCGCAAGGTCCCTTCGCCAAGTAACTGTTCCGCCCACGTCACCAGCTGCCTACAGAAAATCAGCTCGATGAGATCCTTTTCAGTGCTGGCGCCTCGGAACTGCCAGCGTGTTCCCTGGATAATCAGGAGCGGGTCCCTCGACTCTTCGTCTTTCGGTACTGTCTTCCAACTCGCCGGATCTTCGCGTTTGACAGATGCGGGAGCCGTCTCCCACATGCGATCGAGTACCTTGACGCAGAGATCGAGGTTCACCGCCTTCCTCTTGAGGAGATACCCATACTCCTTGAAGAAGCAAAGCTCCTCGTGGGTCAGCAGATTCATTTCCTCGGACATATCGCGCAAACCCTGAGCCTATCGCTACGGATATACCAGAGATAACAAACGCCACCGTCAGAAGCAATCAGCCTCCATCGCCTCCTTGCTGTGCCTGACCTGGATGGCGAGATAGACCAGCGTGGCAACGACAGCTATCGCTCCCACAAACTCCCCAGCATCTGAATGGTTTCATGTGATGTCCTCCCCATGTGGACGGGAATATGGTACGACTGAGGGGTGTGGGAGCAGCGGGTCCCTGTCCCGCCACTGACCGAAAATGTATTAGCCGAGAAGGTGTTCCAGCAGGATGTGGAAGTAGAGGTCTCCGGTACTGATCGTTATGACCAAACACGGGGCCGCATCTGGTTAGGCAACGCCGACGCTCAGATTCACCAGGAATCAGAAGTGCACTGTTATCGAGGAGATCAACCGCACGTTTCTGCGCGAGGCTCTGAGGAAGCGTGGATATGACAGGACACACGGTGAAGCCACGCGACCGTGAGCTTTGCATCCAGGTCCCAACCTGGCAGATCATCGTTGTACTGCTGTTGCCACTGTTGTATGTCGCGAATGCGCGAATGCCCTGGGCGCAGAGTCTTTGGGCCGACCTGGATAAGTCCTACTACTACGCATTTTGGCTATCGATCGTCGTCATCTACTTCATCTCTGCGGGCATCGTCTTCCACTTCATGAAGCGTTCCCGCATCACGATGAGCGACATCGGGTTTCACTCGAGCAACCGATCGTCGTGGATCATGGTCGCAGCGCTAGTGACACTAGGGCTCCTCGCCGTTGTTTTCAGAATCGTCTTGCCTTACGCCAATACGGATGACCTTGGGTTTCAGATTGGCTGGCCGGTGAACACGCCGGAACGGCTGTTTTGGATTCCCATCTTCATCGGTGCCGGGTTTTTCGAAGAGTTGGTATACCGTGGGTTCGCCATTCCTGCCCTGAGAGGCAAAGGCGTACCGACGTGGCTCGTGGTCATCATCACCAGCGTGGCATTCAGTCTCATCCACGGCGCCGCCGACTGGCTGATTAGCGGACTGGCCTTCGTGTTGGGAGTCGTCTTTGCTCTGATCTTTCTGTGGCGAAGGAACCTAGCCCTGGTCATGATCATTCATGCGTTGGCGGATTGGAGCTTTCTCTTGACCCCCTGACTCCCGTTACTTTCGGATTTCGAGGCAGGCTTTGCCAAGGTCCACCCCTCCCGACTCTCAGGCATGGGACTCCTATCTCACACCACTCTAGGCGAATCTCTTACAGAGACGGATCCCCGAATCGTCCCAGCAGCGGCTGTGAAGTATGGATGGTTGCGCACCACCCTTCCGTAAGCGGTAGAATCGGCTGCCTCTCCAGGGGGGGAGCCACGAATGACAGATCAACACTGGTGGGTGAAAACTCGCGACGACGACGGCGAACGCTGCTGGTACTGCGGGAAGTGCGAACAGTTCAACCATGGACGGTTTCCAAACCGAGACGGCTGCATCGAACCCCGGATTATGCCGAGCCGCGGTGTCCGCGAGCATGCGGGCAGCGAAACCAGGCAGCGAGGCTGAAATAGGCAAAGATTCGCGTCCGACTGTATACCCTAAAACACGCATCTGGACCCATTCCACAGCCCTGCAGATTTCGGCCTCTGGAGGGCGCGTATTACGTGGGACGAAGATTGATCCGGAGGCCCCCGCTGGGGGAAAATCCCGTTGATTGGCCCAGGAGTCTGCCGTGTCCTTGAAGACCGAGAACACCAAGCGCGTCGAGTCGCTCGCGGCGCCCCCTCCATTGACACATGGCTTAGAGCTCAATGAGGCCGATGCGGCTCGAGTGGAGGCGGCGGTGGCGACAGTCGATCGGGTCGGTTATGCGTTAGTGACCGACTTTCTCGGGCCCGAGCAGCTCGAGTCAGTGCGTGCGGCGATGGCACCGATTTTCGAGCTCACTGGCACGCGTGATCTCCGCAAGCGCAAAGGGCATGCAAGGAGCGGCTATCGCGGGCTGCAGACGGTCCATGTGCACAACCTCTTTGCCAAGACGCGGGCCGTGGACGCGGTAGCGCTCGACCCGGTATTGCTCAAGATCATCGAGGGTGTGCTGGGGCCGTTGTTTCAGATGTCGGTGGCCACAGCGATGTGCCCGGATCCGGGTGTCGACCCGCAGGGATTGCATCAGGACGATGGTCATTATCCCTTGGCCCGTCCGCGACCCCCATTCATTGCTAACACCTTGATTGCCCTCGACGACTTCACTCGGGCGAATGGTGCGACTCGGATCGTGCCGGGCAGCCACCGGTGGACGAAGCCGGTGGAGCAGGAGACGGCGGTCAGCTACGCCGAGATGCCAGCAGGGTCGCTGTTGGTCTTCGATGGCGCTCTTTGGCATGCGGGTGGTGGGAATACGACGAAGGATCAGCGGCGCCGCTCGATCAATCTCAACTTCAATCTGTCGTGGCTGCGCCAGCAGGAAAACCAGTACGTCGGTATCCCACGAGATGTGTGGCTTGCGATGCCGGAGCGACTACAGCGGCTATTGGGGTTTCAGAAGGTCAACTTTCTTTACGGAAGCGTCGACTACATGGATCCGCTGGAGTACTTCAAGGCACACGCAGATTAGGTGCCGGGCCGATCAGTCCCTCGCCCGGTTCCTGGCCCTCGCTCATGAACACCCCTCTTGCGGCATCGAATTGGTCGGCGAAGTATCTCCGGCCATCCCCGCGATTCCACGAGTGACTTGATGCGGTCACGATCTTCCGATGCCTACTGGCTCTCTGCTATTCCCGGCTGATATTGAGAGTTCACACACCTACTGATCCTGCCGTCCTTAGTTACTCGCGAGGGGATATTCCAGCCATCTCACCCATCCACCGACTTACCGGCCAATCTATCCGTACGGCTTCCTCAATCGCAATAATACGTCAGTATTGGCACCCTGTGTCACATGTGTCACACTACGTATATGATACCCTTCAAAATCAAATTAAATTCAAAACAGTCGATCTTCGACCAAGTCGTGTTTGCCGGTACCAAAGCCATATTGAGTGGCGCAATGAAACCGGGAGAATCTTTTCCTTCGGTGCGTTCCTTGGCGGCAGATCTGAAAATTCACCCCAATACGGCACATAAAGTCGTCCAACATCTAATCCAAGAACGCTGGTTAATCGCCGCACCTGGAAAAGGCACGACAGTCGCCACACCACCCAAAGCTCGAACGGGTGATCGGCAGCGATTGTTGAGCCAGGAAGTTGAACAATTAGTCGTTGAAGCAAGACGCGTCGGCGCTAGTTTCGAGGAGGTTGTGGAATCAATTGATTCGCACTGGAAAAGCCTGGATCAACTAAAGGCCGTTTCAAGTGATAATTAGTGCAGAAAACATTCAGAAAAGATACGGCAAAGTTCATGTACTGCAGGATCTGGATCTACAGGTCCCTGAAGGGTCTGCGTTCGCGCTTGTGGGAACCAACGGCGCCGGTAAAACAACCACCCTACGAATGCTCGTCAATATCATCCAACCCGATTCTGGAGTTGCGAGCATTGCGGGCATTCCTACTCAAAAGTTGACGTATGAACACTACCAACAAATTGGTTATGTTTCCGAGGATCAAAAGCTACCCGATAGATTGACCATCGAACAATATTTCGACTACTTGAGAGTGCTGTACCACAACTGGGATAGAGGTTTAGAAAAACAACTTAGAAAGCAACTCGACTTACCCCCTAAGCGTCAACTCAGTAAGCTCTCGCACGGAATGAGGATGAAAACCGTGTTGATTGCTGCTCTGGGCTTTCGACCCAGGCTCTTGATATTAGATGAACCACTGAGCGGCCTCGATTCATTGGTGCGTGACGAGGTCATTGAGGGCTTATTGCGGCAAGCAGACGAATCTACCATTTTAATCTCCTCTCACGAACTAACCGAGATAGAGACCTTCACCACTCATGTTGCTTACATGGACAACGCAAAAATACATTTCCAAGAATCCATCGAATCTCTAAAAGGCCGTTTTCGAGAAATCAGTGTGACCTTGTCGGCCCAACGGGGATTGCCGGATCCCCTGCCATCGAGCTGGTTATCCGCCGACATCTCCGGTCACTCCCTGCAATTCATTGAATCTGAGTTCCAAGATCACGATTCACTGTATCAAAAATTGGTACAGCACTTTGGTCCCATTCAGTTTGATGAAGAAGCCATGACTCTGCGAGACATTTTCAAAACACTAGCACGCAATGCAAGATTGGAAGCAACTCAATGAAACTCCGTTTCAATGTGGTCTTATCAATCGTTAAGAAAGACACGCTCTCTCTACTATGGCTGATACTACCGGTGATAGGCCTCTTCGTGATCGAGGCCATTGTCTTCGCTGTTGAGTTCGAAATACACCCTGACACATTACTTGCTTTGGATACGCTCCTACCTGGTCTCTGTTTGTTTTCGCTGGGGATCGTCACCATCGCAAGTATCCAAGAAGACCCTGCTAGCAGCCTTAATCACGATTGGTTAACGCGGCCTATTTCTGGACCTGAATTGTTCCTAGCTAAAGTACTGTTTCTCCTTTCAACCATCGGTCTACCCATTTT
>JAPULC010000331.1 GCA_027295305.1 Gammaproteobacteria bacterium | reverse complement strand
GGACGAAACCGCCGGGCATTGAGCCCGGCGTTTTCGTATCGCGGCTAAAGCCACTCCTACAGTCGCAGACCGCAACGCCGCCATAGCCAGTTACTACCTTCGTAGGACAGAGCGCGCAGCGTTCGGTGAGCGTTTTCAACTATTACAACTTGTTGGACGTTTCGCGTCTTCAGCTCGCGCCAGAGCGAATGTGCTCATCCGAGTCCATGGTCTGCGCCTTCTCGCTCACGACGCGGTAGAACGACTGAATCAACGGACGCGAGAACATGGACTTGCGCGCCACGAATCGTACCGGGCGATTCAAGCCGAGATCGCCTAGACGAATCAGCATGCTCGCCGGCGCCCCGAGGGTACGCGCGACACCTTCCGGGACCAGTCCATGCCCGAAGCCCGCAAGGGCCATCTGCGCCACCGAGAAGAAAGATTCCACCGAGGTGCTGCGCCGAATCTTGAGCCGCCCCATGTCCTCTTCGATGGAGGCCCATGCGCCGGAGCGTGATTCGATGGTGATCACGCCAAGCTCTTCTCCCGGGGTGTAATCGAGAGGCGCGAGCCCTGACGGAATGATCACCATGGGTTCCAGGCGCAAAACCTCCGATACCAGATCCGTATCGGCATCGCTCGAGCCCGTGCAGATGCCCACCATGTACTCCCCGGAGCGAAGGCGATCCAGCACCACCGGCGAACGCTGAGCGTGGAACGTGAACTCGACGTCGGGCAGCTCCGTCTGGACCCGTGCGAATAGATTAGGGCCCCAGCTCGCAAGGATGGCCTCCGAGACACCCATGATGACCTTGCCCGTCATCAATGTCTGATCTTCCAGAAACACGCTCCTGAGCTCCGAGATCAGGGGGGTGATCTTCTCCACCAGGCGCGTCCCATGGTGGGTCAGCACCACTCGTCGGCCGTGACGTTCAATGAGATTTCGGCCGTAATGACGCTCCAGCACCGCAATCCGCTTGCTGACGGCAGACTGCGAGATCTTCAACACGGTGCTCGTCTCCACCATGGTCCCCGTCTTCGACAGGGTGATCAGGGTCTCGAGGTTCTCGATCATGGCACTCATTCCAACGCGACATGTATCGTATTCCAAACATTCGCTTTTTTCATTCCACATCGCCCTGCAGACTGCCGCGCCAACGAAATCGTGCCAGGCACGATCATCCTCTGGAAGGAAAATGGGGTCTGCGCGACTCGGTCTGACCCCATTTTCGGGCGCATGTGGATAGCGATTCTAGTTCTCTTGTCGGTGTTGGTGACGGCCATCATCTCCGGCGTCATCGGGATGGCCGGGGGGATGATCCTGATGGGCATTCTGGTGTCCATCCAGAGCGTGCCCGCCGCCATGACGTTGCACGGTATCGCCCAAGCCACCTCCAACGGATCACGCACCTGGATTCTGCGGCGCCACATCGTCTGGCGGGTGCTCCCGCCCTACCTCGCCGGTGCGGCATTGGCGTTCGCGGCCTTCGTGGCGGTGCTCCTGGTCCCGGATCGGGCGGTCATCTACATCATGATCGGGAGCTTTCCGTGGCTCGCGCGCATTCTGCCGGCGCTTCGCGGGCTCAACGTCGAGACGCCGGGCACCGCATTCGCCTGCGGCATCGTGGTCACCGCGGCACAATTGGCCGCCGGGGCGTCAGGACCCCTCCTCGACGTGTTCTATCTCAACACCAGGCTCGATCGTCTCGCCATCGTCGCCACCAAGGCCCTCACCCAGACCCTGGGGCACTTGCTGAAGCTCGGCTACTACGTCGGCGTGATTGGCCTGACCGCAGTGGACGATCTACCCGGAGCATGGCTCTGGGCCGGCATCATCGTCATGGCCGTTCTCGGCAGTCGCCTCGGCACATTGATTCTCGTACGCATCTCCGAGGCACAGTTCCGCCGCGCGAGTGAAATCGCCATCCTGGCCCTGGGTGCGCTGTGCGTGGTACGCGGCCTTTACGAGCTCATGCCGCGATGGGGGTAGGCCTGACCACGAACAAGAGATCCCCCGCATTCACCTGTTGGCCATTGGCCATGTTGATGCGCGTGACCTCGTAGCTCTGATCGTCGGGATACAGCGCATCGTCTCCGTTGTTGAAATCACGCAGCGACAACGGCGTGAAGATCTTCATCGCTTCCATCTGCCCGAGGGTGTGGCGCACATCGACCAGATCTCCCACCGACACGTATTCGGGATCCGAAGGTGACGGTGTGATGTAGAAGATGCCGGTGGAGGGTGCCAGCACCTTGAGCTCGTCGCTGCCGTCGATACGGATGGTATCGGCATTGAAACCGGAGGTGGATACACCGGCGGAGGCCTCGAACTCGCGCTGCAACGCTTCGGCATCCACACCCTTCAACAACTCGGTGAGATAGTTCGTGTCGTAGCGTCCCTTCACGAACGCGTCGTCGGCGAGCACCCGCAACAACAGCGGAATATTCGTGCACACTCCGTGAATCTTCACGCGCCCGAGATAGTGCGAAAGCTTCGCGATGGCATCCGTTCGGTCACGCCCATGGGCGATGATCTGAACGATCATGCTGTCGTAGAACGGCGATACGCTCTTGCCGCCCGCGATCGCGGCAATGACCTCGATGGCATCATCGTGCGGAAGCACGCACTCCGAGACCAGCCCGGGATCGGGACGAAAACCGATGGCACCCTTGTTGTTGACCATCACGCGCTCTGCGTTGATGCGCGCCTCCATCGCATATCCGTTGTCCTTCACCTCGAGGCTCGAGATTTCTTCGCCACCCGCAATGCGAAACTGCTCGCGCACGATGTCCACGCCCGAGACGTGCTCGGTGACCGGATGCTCAATCTGCAGGCGCGTGTTCATCTCCATGAAATAGATCTCGTCGGCATCGAGATCGTAGATGAACTCCACCGTACCGGCGCCCGCGTAGCCGACCTCGTCGGCAAGCTGCGCGGTGTGGCGCAACACTTCCTCGCGCTTGTCCGACGGCAACGCCATCGAATCGGACTCCTCGAACACCTTCTGCTTGTCACGCTGCACGGTACAGTCGCGCAAGCCAAGCACCTTCGTGTTGCCGGCCATGTCACGCAGCACCTGCACCTCTATGTGGCGCAGACGCTGAACGAATTTCTCCAGATACACATCGCCGTTGCCGAACGCAGCCCGGGCTTCCACTGTGACCCGCTGGAACAGCTCGTGAAAGTCTTCCGCGCGCTCCACCACCTGAATGCCCTTGCCGCCACCGCCGTGCACCGCCTTGATGAGCACGGGATAGCCGATGGAAGCCGCCACCTCGGACGCGCGCTCCACATCGGTGAGGATCCCATGACTTCCGGGCACCACGGGCACGCCGAGGCGCCGGGCGGTATTGATGGCGTTGGATTTGTTGCCCATGGCCTCCATGCTCGACACGGGCGGACCGATGAAGTTGATTCCGTGACTGCGGCAGAGCTCGGCAAACTGTGAGCTCTCCGAGAGAAAACCAATGCCGGGATGCAACGCATCCACCCCCTCGTGCTCGCCCACCCGCACCACGCTCATGGCATTCAGATAGCTCTCGTCGGGCGTATTGCCGCCAATGCAGATGACGCGATCACGCTCGCCGAGCATGTCCACGGCCACCGAGTCCATGTCCGGATCGGAGGCCACCAATACCACCTCGATGTTCTCGCGTTGGGCCACGCTGATCAGCTTGACTGCGGTGCACCCACGCGCGTGCACGAGCACCCGCTTCACGGGTCGCTCGAGTGTCTCCGGCAGCACGCGACGCTCGCGGGTGGCAACGATGGCCCGGCGCTCGGCCACGCTGCCTTCCATCACCCAGTCCACCACCTCTTCCACGGTCACTGCTGGAACGGGAATGTCCGGATCCACGCGCTGAAGCGCTTCGTCGAGATTGGGCGCAAAGGGATGCTTCACCAGTCCCTGCATTGCGCCCGATTCCTGGGAGAGATAGTTCGAAAGCGTCGAAGTAAAGGGCAGATTCTCCTGCACGACGATCTGACCTGCAAACGGCATGCTCGTCCCGGAGAAGTAATAGGTCTGCACGAGGGGATGGGTGACGAAGCTCGCCTGAGCGCCGCCCGTGCAGTCGCCGAAGCCGAAGACGATGACGGGTAAATCGTTGTCACGCACGAAGCGCGTGATGCGATCGTTGACCGCCGCCATGGAGAACAGCGCCCCGGCGCCCTCCTTGGTCTGCATGCCCCCCGAGGAGATGAAGCACACCACCGGCAAGCGTTGCTGGGCGCACTCCACCAGGAGATGGCAGAACTTCTCCGCGCTTGCCATGTCGAACGAACCTGCCTGGAAGCGCACGTTGGAGATGACCGCGCCCACGCGGTAGTTGCGCTTCTCGCCGCGAATCTCACCGATCCCGGTAACGATTCCACAGGGGGGCAGACCACGCTTCAACGCATCCTCGATGGATACACGAAAACCGGGGAAGCCACACGGATCTGCGCTCAGGAGATCCGCCGAGACTTCCTCGAAGTCCTCGAAGAAGGTCTCGATGAACGCCGTGTGCGTGGCGGTGCCTTTGCGTTTCTGCAGCTCCAGCACTTCCTGAATCAAAAGATCGCGATAGGCGATGGTCAGACGGTTCCAGAAATCCTTGCGCCGACCGATATTGCGCGGTGCGATGCGCCCGTCATAGCGCTTGCCCTCCTCGACGGACAGATACGAAGGGATCAGCCGCTCGAAGAGATAGGTGACGACGACCAACAAAGTGTCGGAGAGTTGAGGAAAGAGCGCCTTCTTCCACTCTTCCACGCTACGCAGGAAATCGACTCTGCGTGGATACTCCCCGAGACGCCTGAACCAGGAGACGAGGCGCTCGCGTAGACGCCCCACTTCCTCATCGAGCTCCTCTCGCGGAATGCCGCGTTGATCCGCCACAGCTCTGATGCAGCGGTCGAGCAACTCGCCGATGGTCTCCTGAGAGAACGCCCGGGTGGAGTTGGCTTCATCGGCAATGGAGACGAGATCGGCGATGATCTGATCGTACACCGCGTCGAAGAGCAGAAAGTCCTGACACTCGTTCTCGAATTCCTCGCGCAGCTCCGGGCTCAACAGCACATCGAGCAACGTCAGATCGCTGAACGGAACCGGCTCCTCCCCCGTGATCTTGTTCGAGAGATACAGCGCATAGGCGCGATCGAGAATCTCACGATTCACCGCCACGCTGCTGCCGGTGACACCGTCGGTGCTGGGGGCGATGCCGAGATCGCCCTCCACCTCGTCCTCCAGCGGTGGCCCGGAGATGACGAGATTCAGCTCCGAAGCAAGCTGTTTCAGGACAAACGCCTCGGATTTGTCGCGGGTGCCTTCCGCGCGCAGCAGCTTCTTGCCCTCGTGGGTGAAGCGACTGCGAAGATGGCGGCTGAGCTCGGAGAAGTCCCGGCGCAGATAGTCGAGCAATCCTTCCGCGTCGTTGAGGTCAGTGACCTGCAACAACCGCTTTGTGTCTGCATGCTCCTTCAACCGACGCGATAGCGCCGAGAGGTTGCCACGCGCTTCGCCCTTCCAGCGGTTATAGAGGTAGACGCCCACCTCCATGACCAGCGAAGCGCGCGCCTCGTCGTAGTTCTTCTTCGGCTCACCGAAAATCAGCTGGGCGATGCGGCCCCGCTCGTCGTGAACCGCCTGCTTCTTCTCCTGGTAGTTCTTCCAGCTTCGCGAGACCTGATCGTCGTAGATGATCTTCTCGGGATCCTGCAGCCACGTGACGAAAGCGAGCTGACGTTCGCGCTCGGCACGCACTGCAAGCTGACCCCGCGGCAGCTCCTCTTTGGCCAACCTGCCGTACTGTGCCGTGGTGGTCGCATGAATGCGCTTGCGGGTGCCCAGGTAGCGCAGGTAGCGATACGCCACGCCGAACACGTTCGAGTATTGCGTCGGGGACTTCGTGAGGCTCAACGACGCACTGGTCTGCACCCGTTGAAGCCGCTCCGACGGGCTGAGATAGCGTTGCAGGCTGCGCCGATAGTGATCGAAGATGTAGGGATTCTCGAGCACGAACTCCATCACCTTCTGCTCGACGGACACGATGCCGCTCGTAATCGCCTGCCTGAAGTTCTCGAGCTTCTCGCCCTTCTCTCCCGGCACGTAATCGATCACGCCGTCGATGTTGCCTTGGGTGTAGAGCTCGTAGGGAGACAGTCCGACGTACTTGGCACATTCCTGCCAGGAAAGATTCAAGCGGCGCGCAATGTTCGCTAGGCCACGCGGCTGAATGGTGCTGAAAACACCATCGCGCACGGAAAGAATCAGATTGCTCGCCGCCAGCGGAATCGCGCCGCCGGAATAACCGAGCCCGAAGATGATACCGAGGTTCGGCACGTCGACGTTGCACATCTCGGCAATGAGGTGCGAGATGCTGTGCGCTTGGTTGTTGCGATTGGCTTCTGCGCCGCCATCGGCACCCGGCGTATCCATCAAGCTCACGATCGGAATGGCGCGCTTCGAGAACTCATCGACACGCCGCGCCGCGGCTAGATGGTGCTCGGGCATCCACGCACCGTTTTGCACAGCGCGATCTTGAACGATGAACCCCACCTGTCGGAGGTCATCGTCGAATTCCATCTCCACGACCGCCGAGTAATAAGGACCGTCGCGCTCCTCTTCGAGGATCGGACCGAGATCGGCGATGATCGCGCACGCCCCCACGCGATTCGGATCCTCAGCCGGCGCCACCACCCGATCGATGTAGGAGTCGATGTCCATGTTGCCGAGCAACTGCAGCTCCACCTCGATTTCGCGGTTGGGCACGAGCCCCCGGACGTGCTCGTCGATGGACGAGGTCTCCTCCGGGAACATGGAAAAATCCCGCGACAGGCTCTCGGCGATCAGAAACATCTGATCGCCTTCTAGGATGCTCTCGGGTTGCTCTGAGGTTGGTTTGGTCACTGAAGGTAAGGAATTGAATTATGGTCCGTTTGGAGGACGATGATCAGGGATCGTTCCAACGGCTAATGTACTGTATCGTAAAGGATATATACAAATTGAGAGTTTTCCCGCCTTGGCGGATTTTAAGTCACTGCAGATCGCGGTTCTCACGGTCTCCGACAGCCGCACCGAAGAGACGGACACCTCCGGCAAGGAGCTCGTCGGCATGCTCGAGAGCGCCGGCCATGCCCTGGCGGACAAGCGCATCGAGAAGGACGATGTCTACGCGATTCGTGCCACCGTCTCCCAGTGGATCGCCGATGCCATGGTGGACACGGTACTCGTGACGGGGGGTACGGGCTTCACCGGGCGCGACAGCACTCCGGAGGCCCTGATGCCATTGTTCGACAAGGTGATCGAGGGCTTCGGTGAGCTCTTCCGGCAGCTCTCATTCGACGAGATCGGTACCTCCACCATCCAGTCGCGGGCGGTGGCCGGACTCGCTAACGGCACCCTCATATTCTGCATGCCGGGTTCCACCGGCGCGTGCAGAACTGCGTGGACCGGAATCCTTCAGAAGCAGCTCGATCGGCGCACGCGCCCCTGCAATTTCGTGGAGCTCATACCGCGATTCTTCGAGTAGCTCAGCAAGATCGGGTGACGTGGAATTTCGGAAACTCGGCGGGAGCGGTCGAAACCCTCCGAGCACGATATGGCATTTGGCAGATCGACTGCCTAGAATGCTGAAATTACAGTAACTTAGATGAGGCGCAGAGCTTGTCCCGCTTACCCGTGATCGTTGGATTTGGAGGGATCAATGCGGCGGGACGAATTTCCTCTCATCACGCCTACCGGCGCATGGTGATCGACGGCCTTCCCACGGCGGCGGCCAATGAGACCTACGCGAGTCTTCGCGCCCTCATGAACCTCGAGGGCGACGCCAACGATCCGAAGGTGCGCCAGTACATTCTCGATCACACGCTCATCCGTCGCATCGAACCGAACTTGATGGATTGCGACGCGATTCCCTGGCAGCGCACGCTGCACATGGAACCCAACAATCAGTCGTTCAGCTTCGTCACCAAGCGTCGCCAGCTGCCGGACGTCATCCCTAAAGGGTGGGAGGTGAGCGATGTCGGCGATGACGACGCGCGTGTGGACGTCGACGGGGCGATGGACGTGCTCGTGCGCGACTTCCGCATCTCGCGGGTGCAGAGCGGTGGCCAACTGCCTACCGGATTCGAACCCGACAAGCTCTATCAGTCACGCAATCATCCTCGCGGACTGCAACTCACCATCTATGGCGCGTCGGATGCCATTGGTTCTCTCGGCATCGATTGGGAAGTGCTGCGTCAGAAGGTGAAGCCCGACCAGATCGCCGTCTATGCGGGCAGCGGCATGAGTCAGCTCGACACGAACGGCAACGGCGGCATGCTGCAGGCGCGTCTGCTGGGCAAACGCGCGACCTCGAAACAAGTTGCGCTGGGGTTGCCGGAGATGCCCGCCGATTTCGTGAACGCATACGTTCTGGGCAGCGTCGGCGCCACGGGCTGCAACATCGGCGCATGCGCCACGTTTCTCTACAACCTGCGCGCCGGCATGGACGACATACGCAGTGGCCAGCGTCGCGTGGTCTTCGTCGGCAACAGCGAAGCGCCCATCACGCCGGAGATCATCGAAGGCTATCGCACCCTGGGCGCACTCGCGGAGGACGAAGCGCTGATGGCCCTCGACGGGACGGAAGAGGCAAATCATCGGCGCGCGTGTCGGCCGTTCTCCGACAACGCCGGGTTCACGCTCGCCGAAGCCTCGGTGTTCGTGGTGCTGTTCGACGACGCGCTGGCGCTCGAGCTGGGCGCGAACATTCACGGCGCAGTGGGTGACGTGTTCATCAATGCCGACGGCTACAAGAAGTCCATTCCCTCGCCGGGGATCGGCAACTACATCACGGTAGCGAAGGCCCTGGCATCGGCGCGCGCCATGCTGGGAAGCGATGCCCTACGTCGTTCCTTTATTCAGGCACATGGCACCGGCACGCCGCAGAACCGCATCACCGAGTCTCACATAATGAACGAGATGTCGAAGGTGTTCGGACTCCAGCCGTGGACGGTGAGCGCCATCAAAGCCTATGTGGGTCACTCATTGGCGCCGGCTTCGGGGGATCAGATCATCGCGAGTCTGGGGGTCTGGAAATACGGCATCATTCCAGGCATCGCGACCATCGATCACATCGCCGATGACGTCCACGCGAGCCACCTTCGCCTTCAGCGCGAGCACATCGAGGTCGACCCGACCGAGATGGATGCGGCCTTCATCAACTCCAAAGGCTTCGGGGGCAACAACGCCACCTCGGTTCTGCTTGCGCCTCACATTGCAAAGCGAATGCTCGAGCACAAGTACGGCCCCGAGCGCATGCGCGAGCACGCCGCCGCCAACGAGGTGGTGGCGGCAAACGCCGAAGAATATGATCGACAGATGACCAACGGCTCGGTGAGCCCGATCTACCGATTCGGCGAAGGGGTGCTGGAAGGGAAGGATCTGACCTACGACACCCACGCCATCAACGTACCGGGATTCGATCAGGCCATCGACCTCGACCTCGACAATCCTTATCCGGACATGTCCCCGGACCGGGATTGACGACCCCGGCACATCTCTCCGCGTAGGAGCGGCTTCCAGCCGCGAAAGGGAATCCCGCGACTGCAAGAATCGCGGCTGGAAGCCGCTCCTACGGGAAGGCATCGAACTAGTGCAATGTCTTCGGCACACGACTTCGCAGTTCGCGGACGTGCCTCCGGAGCTTGCGCCGCACGGAAGCATCTCGGACCAACGCGATCACCTTCTCGTAATCGTTGGCTGCCGCCTCGAACGCTTCGATCTGCTCCAGAAGCACCGCCCGATCGCGCAGCTCAGACGGGTTGTCGGGCACCAGCTCCACCATCCAATCGCAGTAGCCCAGCGCCGCAGCCGGATCGCCGTTATGCACATACACGACCTTGAGATTGTTCATCATTCGCATGACGATGGCGCGGATGGACGCTGCCGTAAGATGTTCCGAGGTGAGCTCGACGTCGGCGCCCAGGGTCGTGCTGACCCGCTCGCGCAAGGCCGCCTCGTCCAGCACCACGCCTTCAGACGGATCGACGATCAGAACCGCGTCATCCGTCAGCGTTGCGCGAACCAGGAAGCGTCCGGGGAAGTTCACGCCTTCGATGTCGAGACCGAGGCGCTTGCCCACTGCGATGTAGATCACCCCGAGAGCGATGGGGATTCCGCGTCGCGCTTCGAGCACCGCGTCGAGAAAGCTGTTCTCGGGGACGTAATAGTCGGCTTCGTTTCCGCTGAAGCCCTCCACGTTGCGCAGAAAATCGCACAGCGCCCCGACCTGCTCACCTGGCTCCGCGTGCTTGGCAAGGTGCTCTCGGGCCCGCTCGGTCAACGCATCCAGCCTCGCCCGCGCGCCGTCGACGTCCACATCGGAGCGACCAATACTTGCGACCCACAGCGCAGCTTCCGCCACGTCCACCGCCTCGTCCGGCTGTGTCACCAGTCGCTCGAAGAAATCGCGCAGATCCTCTGCCATGGCCGCATGATGGGCAGTCTGGCTACGACTTTACAACCATCCTGATCAACTTCTTTGGGTGTTACCGCTATTGCCGCGTAGGCCTCGCGAACTGGCGGGGGTCTGACCCGGTTTAATGGGGTCTGACCCCAATGAACTGAATCGCGGCTCGACCGCCCGCACGAAGAGGTAGCTCTCCCAGTAGGGCGATCTTGTTGATTGAACTGGGGTCAGACCCAGTTTCTTAGACGAGCTCGGAGACGGCGGCCAGGATGTCGCGCCGGGCGAAGGGTTTGGCAAAGGTCCGATTGGCGCCGATGATCCGCGCAGCCTCGAGATAGTCCCCCGGGGTCACGCGACCGCCCCCGGAGATGGCGATGATGCCGATTTCCCGATTCTGCTTGCGTAGCGCCGAGATGGTCTCGAGACCTTCCTGCTCGGGCATGATCAGATCCATGATGACGAGATCGACCGGCCCGGTGTCGAAGGCGGTCATCGCCTCGCGCCCGTTGCCGGCGATCGAGACCTCATGCCCCTCGCGCTGGAGCATCTCTCGCATCATCTCCTGGATTTGTTCGTCGTCGTCGACGACTAGTATTCGTGCCACGGTTGTGAAGGGACTACGTGCTTTTCTGGAGTGTAGCTAGTTCCTGACCGGACGCGGCAGGAAGGAGTGTCCGGGACGGGGATGTCGCGCCAGCCTTGCGGCTGGCGTAAGCAGAACCGCCTTTTGCGGAGCTTTCTTACAGAAGAGCGCGCAACAAAACAGGGGCCTGGGAGCGTGGTGGGAGACCACCAAGATGAAGGCGAACTTGCTTCGCCGCAGCGTAGGAGGAAATTCGTCCGGATGGCGAATTTCCGGACAAGAACCAGCTCAGTGCTCGCGCGTCGCTCGGAAGCGGATGTCGGGGAAGCGTTCCTGGACAAGCTCGAGGTTCACGCGGCTGGGCGCCAGGTATGCGAGATGGCCCCCGCCGTCCACGGCAAGGTGGTCCGAGACCTTGCGCTTGAACGCCTCCATCGCCTTGGGATCATCCGAGTCCACCCAGCGTGCGCTGTAGATCCTGGATTCATCGTAGATGCAGTCCGCCTTGTATTCGTCCTTCAGCCGATAGGTCACCACCTCGAACTGCAGAACCCCAACGGCTCCCACGATGAGCTCGTTGCGCTCGAGAGGCCGGAACACCTGCATCGCCCCTTCCTCCGACAGCTGAGTGAGTCCTTTGTCGAGCTGCTTGCTCTTGAGCGGATCGCGCACCCGCACCCGCCGGAAGAGCTCCGGAGCGAAGTTTGGAATGCCGGAGAACTTGAGATCCTCGCCCACCGTGAACGTATCGCCGATCTGAATGTTGCCGTGATTGTGGAGCCCGATGATGTCGCCGGGCCAGGCATCTTGCGTCTGCGTCCGCTCTCCCGCCATGAACGTCACGGCATCGGCAATCTTCACGTCCTTGCCGAGGCGAACGTGCTTGAGCTTCATTCCGTGTTGATAGTGCCCCGAGCAGACCCGCAGGAAAGCGATGCGGTCGCGGTGACGCGGGTCCATGTTCGCCTGAATCTTGAACACGAATCCTGTGAAGCGATCTTCGCAGGGCGTCACCTCGCGAGTTGCGGTCGGGCGGGGTCTCGGCACCGGCGCAATCTCGACAAAGTCGTCGAGTAGCTCACGCACACCGAAGTTGCCGAGTGCCGTGCCGAAATACACCGGCGTGAGATGACCCTCGAGAAAGCTTTGAAGATCGAACGCGTGACTTGCGCCGCGCACGAGCGCCACCTCCTCGCGCAGCGTATCGGCATCTGCGCCCAGCGCAGCCTCCACTTCCGGGCTCATGAGCCCGTCGATGCGCTCCGGCGCGACCACGCGATCGCCCTGCCCCGATCGATACAGAAACACCGCGTCCTCGCGCATGTGGTAGATACCCCGGAATCCACGCCCCATCGCTATCGGCCAGGTGACCGGCGCGCAATCGACCGCCAGCACGTCCTCGATCTCGTCGAGCAACTCCACCGGATCGCGGGTGTCGCGGTCGAGCTTGTTGATGAACGTCATGATGGGGGTGTCACGGAGTCGACAGACTTCCAGCAACTTCACGGTCCGCGGCTCGACGCCCCTGGCGGCATCGATCACCATGACGGCGGAGTCCACTGCGCTCAGTGTTCGATAGGTGTCCTCCGAGAAGTCCTCGTGGCCGGGGGTATCGAGCAGATTGATCATCCGATCGCGATACGGAAACTGCATCACCGACGTGGTCACCGAGATCCCCCGCTCCTTCTCCATCTGCATCCAATCCGACGTGGCATGGCGGCTGGATTTGCGCGCCTTCACGGTGCCGGCAAGCTGGATGGCGTTGCCAAGCAGCAGGAACTTCTCGGTGATGGTGGTCTTACCGGCGTCCGGGTGCGAAATGATGGCAAACGTGCGCCTGCGCGCCGTCTCTTCGGTTGCGGTGCTCATGGGGTAACGATAGGCAAAGGGCCGCGCATTATACCGGTCTTGGGAGAATCCGCGAGCCCGAGGTCTCCCCCTCATCCGGACGACGGACAAAAATTGACCAGGCTACCGACTCCCTCGTGGGTGCTGTAGGATACGCGGGCCGCGGCGAGGACAACCGGGGCACAAGTCTCTATTTAATAAGACGCCCGCACCCGCATGACATGGGAACAAGGCGCGATTCGTGGGGTGTGGGGGAATGAGCAGTAAACCCTTCGGTGTCCCAGCGGGCATGGCGCGCGGCTTGGTATTCGGTCAATCTTCGCTCGCTCGAGTCGGGTCGACGGGGAAACAACAATCGGGCCACTCTCACTCGTCCGGGATGCTCCGGGGTCGGCGTTCGGTGAATAAGCGAGCAACCAAGAGCCACCGCAGCACGGCACTGCTGGTGTCGCTGACTGCGTTCGCGGCCCTCGTGTTCACCTCGTTCCTTCTATACGCCATTGCATCGCTGATGGAAGGCGTGGGGCTCGATGCCCTCACCAATCCCATCGGCTGGCTGCGCGACCTCGACCACGCCGTTGCCCTCGATGCCTTGTCCAACGCCGCCGAGGTGGTGGCGGCAGTGCTCGCGATTGCCATTACCGTGGTGGCCATCGTGCTCGAGCTCGCGGCCAACCGTTACAGTCATCAGATCACCCAGCTCTTCGTGAGCGATCCGGTCAACATCGTCGTGATGAGCCTCTTCGTGGTCACCACCGTTCAATGTGTGTGGATCGCGACGACCTTGGACCCTGCGGTCGCGGATGCATTTCTGCCGAATGCCGGGGTCGCCATCACCATGGGCCTGGTGACGGTCTCGCTGCTCGTCCTACTGCCTTACTTCGCGTTTGTCCTGTCGTTTCTCTCACCCGTGAATGTGATCGAAAAGATCCGCGAGTCTGCGCTGAAGGCAATGGTCAAAGCGCGTCCAAACTCGGTCGAGGCGGCGAAACTGAAAGTTCAACAGGCCGTCGACGAACTTCAAGACGTTGCACGCAGCGCAACCGAGCAGAGCGATCGCGGTATCGCCATGGCGAGTGTCAACGCGCTCTCGGAGTTGCTTTACGACTATCAGGCGCTCAGAGATACCCTGCCCGAGAGCTGGTTCAAGGTTGACGAACGCGTCACTCAAGATCCGGATTTCGTCGCGCTTGCGCCCTCTGCGCTCGTCCAAATCGATGACCAAGGCATCTGGGTCGAGGTGAAGATACTGCGGCAATACCTATCGCTCATGGGACAGAGCGTGCCGAATTCGCGAGACGTCGCCAACCTGATCGGTATCAACACCCAACGCATCGCCGTGATGTCGGTGGACCACTCTCCGGAGTTGCTGGACCTCTGCATTCGATGTTTCAACAGCTATCTGCGCACGACCATCAACGCGAGAGATCCCCGCACCACGTACTACCTGATGAACCAGTACCGACTGCTCGCCGAATGCCTGCTCGAGAAGCAGATGAATGAGCGGGTGATGGAGATCATGAATCACTTTCAGTTCTATGGCCAGCTCGGGTATGAGATGGGCACGACGTTTCTGTTGGAGGCCGCCGCGCACGACATCGCGGAGATGTTGGAACAGGCCGTGAATCGCGACTCTCCATTGGTGGACGACCTGCTCTCGCTGCTGCTCGAACTCGATCAGGAGATCAAATCCGAGACGCAGGAAGAGAGCTTGCTGAGCGTGCGCCGGGTACAGATTCAAGTTGCCACGTTTTTCATGCAACTTGGCGATGAGGAACGGGCTCGGCGCATTGCCACGGACCTGAAGGACGAGCGCCTCGAACGGTTGACTCGCGTGCAGGATGCGTTGAACGCAGAGGAGCGACCGCTATATTGGGAGTTCACCGACAGAAGCGTGAACTTTGGGTATCTGGCGCCGGAGCGGCGGCAGCATTTGGGGACTTTGTTCGGATGGTTGTCGGAGCAGAATTAAGAACTATGAAAAGAGCTAATAAAGGAAGGCAAAACAGGGGTCACATGATGAGCAGTCGGGGTCAGTTCGAATCTGTTCGTTCTCACGCACAGGGAAACGCTATCCGGCTACGCCGCTGGCTGCCGCTGGTCGTGGTCCTCATGATGGGCATGGGCGCCCA
>JAPULC010000330.1 GCA_027295305.1 Gammaproteobacteria bacterium | reverse complement strand
GTGAGCGATCGCGGCGAGGTGGCGGCCGTGCGCGTCACCGATGCAAATCCACCGGAGCTCATCGATTTCCGCATGCGCCGTTACGTGCGCCTCGCCCGCTTTCGGCCCCGCTTCGAGTCAGGCAAACCCACGGGGGCCCTTGCGCTGACGTATCGCCACAATTTCACTTACACGAAGCGCCAAGAGAAGTGAGGTCAACGTTCATGGTCTCGATGCGTTATTTGAGGCAGAATCGGGTCAGACTCCACAGCTGGCGATCCCGGGCCATGGTTGGCAACGAGGCAACATCATGATGACAAAGCGTTTTCGCGCAGTGCTGAGCGCCATCGGCGCTGCGGCGCTGGCTGTCGTGGTCGCCGGATGCGTGTCGCAATCCTCCAGCTCGTCATCGTCCTCGGGAGGCATGCCCGCGAGCTTCCCGCCGAGTAGCTCTTCCAGTAGCTCATCGAGCAGCTCATCGAGCAGCTCCAGCTCCTCCGAAAGCTCGAGTTCCTCCGAAAGCAGTGGCGAAACTGCGGATTCCGACTCTGGTGACTCCGGCAGCGCCAGCACAGGCAGCGACCCCGAGAAGGGAGGTTCGAGCAGCGGGGGTACCACGACTGCCGGGGCCGGCCAGGGGGGGATGCCCCAGGACGGTTCTGGAGGCGAAGGCGACATGGAAACGGCCGCACGCGTGTTCAAGGAGGCAAAGGAACAGCGAAGCGGTGAGACGTCGGATCCCTGGGCTGAAGGCGAAAATGCCGATGGCGAATCCGATTGGATCCTCGCGGGCGGCGGCGGGCAACCGAGCGACGCCGCAGCCGAATCCGGCGGCGGCCAGCCGAGCGAATCCGAGGGCGAACCGGCAGGTGGTGGGCAGGTCGGCGATGCTGAGGGCGATCCCGCGGCCGGCGGATCGCCACGTGATCTGGAAGGCGAGTTCGAGAAGTCGCTGGAAGAGTACGACGGAAAGATCATGGATGAGCGCGCAATCATCATTGCGAGCGCCAACAGACGCGCAGGCGATCGTGAGCTACCCCCGCCTGGGGGCCCAGCTGGCTCGGGCGCGGCAGAAACCGAGGGACCACCCGGCGGCCAAGGCAGCCCGGGATCGCCCACCGCCTCGGGAACGAGCGACATACCCACGACGCTGCCGCCGAGTAATACGGCCCCAGGCGACTATGATCCCGTGCAGGTCGCCCGCGTGCCTACGGACATTCCGCCCGGAGACGACGACGACGTAGTTGCTCGCCAGCTTAGAGAGGCAGCGATGTCGGAAACAGATCCCGAGCTTCGCGACAAGCTCTGGGAAGAATATCGGAGATATAAGAACAGTACCCAATGATCAATCCACTGCGTCTACTCCTATTGACGGTTGCGATCACCCTCACTGCGTGTGTATCGCAGACGGTTCGCACCGTCGACATGACCGCACCCTCCCAGCCACGCACCGACATTCCGGAGGCGCTGTTGCTCGACGTGGGGGTGGCACTCTTCGATCCGGGAATTCCCGAGGATCCCGAGAAACGCGAACAGAAGGTCATCATTCCAGACGTGCGCGAAGCCGAAGCGAACTTCATCCCCTTCACCCTCAAGCGCATGCTGCAGAGCACCGGCCAGTGGGGGGCCGTGCGTGTCGTACCCCGACCCTCGAACGCCGTCGACGTGTCGGTATGGGGTGAGATCCTGCACTCCACCGGCGAGCGCCTGGAGCTGAAGGTCGCGGTGTCCGATGCCACGGGCAAAGTGTGGTTCAACCGCCGCTACGTCGCGCGTGCGAGCAAATATGCCTATGACACGGACTTGGTCCCTGCCGATATCGACCCGTTCCAGCCGATCTACCGGATGATTCACGATGAGATGGTCGCACATCGAGAGCAGCTCACGGCCGCGGATATTCAAAACATCCGTCAGGTGGGGGAGCTCAGGTTTGCGGAAGAATTTGCCCCGGAAGCGTTCTCTGACTACCTCGTGCTCGAGCGCAAGATCTATCAGCTGAACAGACTTCCGGCGGAAAACGACCCGATGTTGGAGAGAATCCGAAGCATTCGCGAACGCGAGTATCTTTTCATCGACACCCTCGAGGAGTATTACGCGGAATTTCGCCGGGACATGAGCGGTCCCTATCAGAACTGGCGCAAATACACGTTCGAAGAAGCCATCGCCCTGCAGGAGCTCAGGGCCAAGGCCCGGGCCAATACCCTTGCGGGTGTTGGCGCCGTGGTGATGGGCCTCGCAGCCCAGATGAGCGATTCGACGATGGCACGCAGCGCAGGTCAGGTGGGCATTATCGGCGGCGGGGTCCTGCTGACGCAGGGTTTCAAGTATCGCGCCGAAGCACGGATGCACTTGTCGGCGCTGGAAGAGCTCGGTTCGTCGCTCCAGAGCGAAGTCACGCCGAGTGTCATCGAGCTCGAGGATCGCACGATCACGCTGACGGGCACTGTCGATCAGCAATCCGAGCAGTGGCGAGACATTCTGCGCGAGCTCTACCGGTCCGAGTCCGGACTCGAAACGCTTTCCCCCGAGTCCTGAAACCACCCGGGATTCGCGAGATCACCGCCAAGCTCCGCTCGCATCCGCGAGAGCCCGTTCCCGTATCATTGTGGATTCACAGTTGATGTCGCGCCGTTCGTCACCAAGCCACGTACATGAGTGAGTCGGAAAACGATTTCGATCGGATCGTGCCGGCGGCGGTGGAGCTGACCCGCAACGAACCGCCCCCGGCGCCCATACAGCGTCCGAAAAACCGTCTGGAGCCGATCCTCTGGGGCTCGGTGCTGGCCACATTGTCGATTGCCGTTGGAATCGTTCTGTTTCTGCCGGAGTTCGAAGCCGACGTCGTGGTCGATGATCAGCCCCTCGAGGGCGGCACCCGTGAAACGCCTGAACACACCGGCATCGCGACGAGCTCGGAAGAGACGCTTTCCCCGTTCGAGCAGGCGCAGCGCCAGAAGGAGCGCTCGGCCGCTCAAGACATTCTCGAAGAGCTCGTCGAGCAGCAATATCTGCTCGAGGACATGAGGGTGGAGACCTGGGGTCAGGAGGATTTGGCTGCGGCCCTGGTAGTGGCGCAGGAAGGCGACGACGTATTTCTGAAAAGAGACTATGAAGGCGCTGCAAATCGCTATCGCGAAGCGCGCTCGCGGTTGGACGAACTCGTCGATCGCGGAAAGCGGCTCTACGAAGACCAACTGGCGCAGGGCCTCGAAGCACTCGACGACGGCAACGTGACCGCAGCGCGCTCAGCCTTCGAGATGGCCATAGCCATCGATAGAGATTCGAGCGATGCCCGTCGCGGCATCGAACGTGCCGCGAAGCTCAATGAGGTGCTCGCGCTGCTGGCGCAGGCCGAGGAACTGACCACCGAGTCGAACTTGGAAGATGCCCTGGCGCGATATCAGCGGGTGTTGGAGATCGACCCCGACACCGCTGGCGTCGAGGATGCAATCGCTACCACCCGGCGGGCCATCCGCGACCAATCCTTCCGCAGGTCGATGACTCGGGGATACGCGGCGTTGTCGGCGGGTGACCATGCCCGCGCGCGCAGCGCGTTTGAACGGGCAAAGCGCCTCAACAACAACTCCGAGGCACGCGATGCGCTGACCGACGTCGACATGCAGCTCACTCTGGCCACGATCGCCAGGCACCAGCAGGCAGCTGAAACAGCGGTGGCGAAAGAACGTTGGCGCGATGCGATCTCCGAACTCGAAGCCGCTTTGGCTGTGGATCCCACCCTGCTCTTTGCCGTCGATGGGCTTCCGGTTGCCCGCAGTCGCGCGATGCTTGATGACGAACTCGGCGAGATCCTTGCGAAGCCGGGGCGCCTTTCTGCCGACGACGCGTACAGAGGTGCAGCCGAGGTATTTCGCAGAGGCGTGGCAGTGGAAGATGGAGGTTTGAGGTTCACGGGTCAGCTCGACGAGCTGGAGACTCTGCTCGAGCTCTATCAGAAGCCCGTGCCAGTCAGTTTCCGTTCCGACAATGCCACCGACGTCACGTTGCTCAAGGTGGCGCGTCTTGGAAGGTTCTCCAGCCAAGAGCTTCAGCTTCGTCCGGGTTTCTATACCGTCGTCGGCGCGCGTAGGGGTTATCGCGACGTACGGCGCGAGATCGAAGTCCTGGCCGGCGAGCCGACTCCACCCATCTCCATTCGCTGCGACGAAAAGATCTGAGCCATGCAGGAGCGGGTGCAGCCAGATCACGGAGAAGCCATCGAGCCTCTCGCATTCCGCCCAACCGAGAGCGCGACGGGTGTGGCGAGCCGAAGGCTGCGACCGATTCACTGGGTCATCGGCACATTGCTACTCGTGCTCGCGACCGTGGTTTTCTTCGTATTTACCGCCAAAGCCGTGAGAATGACGTTTAGCCCACCGACCACTCTGATCGACATCGAAGGAGGTTTCAGCTTCAATCTCGGCGGCGTCTATCTTCTACGCGAGGGCGACTACCAGCTTCATGCGGAAGCACCAGGACATCATCCTCTCGATGTCATACTTTCGGTCGGCGAAAAGCAAAACCAACAGTTTCAATTCGAATTCCGGCGGCTGCCCGGTATCGTTCACGTCAAATCGATTCCGATCGAGAGCGCGCGCATAACCATAGACGGCACCGATTCGGGGGTAACTCCAACGACCCTCGACCTGGAAGCGGGTCTCCACGACGTCCAATTCGCAGCGGAGCGCTATCTCACCCACGAGGTGGCGTATCTGGTGGAAGGCAAACGGGTCGAGCAAACACTTCGCGTGGAGCTCTTACCTGCCTGGGCGGCCGTGACCTTCGAAACGCAGCCGCGAGGCGCGAGCATCCTCGTCGACGGGGAATCTGCCGCGGAGGCACCCGCCACCTTGGATCTAATGCAGGGAGCACACCAGATCACATTGAAGCTCGAAGGATTCAAGGCATGGAGCCGTGACATCGTCGTGGCCGCCAACGAGCCCATGAAGGTGCCGAAGGTGGCGCTCACACCTGCCAACGGGTTGGTGCTGGTGCGAACGAGACCATCCGGTGCGGGAATCACGGTCAATGGTGAATATCGTGGCCGATCGCCCATCGAGCTGGAGCTGAAACCGGGGCTTGGGTATTCGGTGCAGATCTTCAAGAGCGGATACGAAGGGGTGAGTCGCCGGGTCACGGCCTCTGCCCAGGCGGAGCAAACGCTATCCATCCGATTGACGCCGCTACTCGGCGAGGTTCAGTTCGCCGCCACTCCGTCCGACGCGGAACTCTACATCGATGGCATCCTCATGGGGCGCGCCAATCGCACCTTGTCACTACCATCGACCCCGCACGCCGTGGAAATTCGCAAGGCGGGCTACGCGCCTCATTCGACTTCGGTGATTCCACGGCCGGGCTTCGTCCAAAAAGTTAAAGTTCGACTGCTCACCGAGGAAGAAGCGCGGCGCCTCGCGATACCTCCGGTCATGACCACCTCGGCGGGTCAGGAACTCGTGCTGCTTCACCCCGGCACATTCACCATGGGCGCATCACGGCGCGAGCCCGGCCGGCGCGCCAACGAAGTGCTGCGCGAGGTCACCCTCACACGCGCGTTCTATCTCAGCCGCAATGAAGTCACCAACGCTCAGTTTCGGGAGTTCCTTGCGAATCACAACTCCGGTGAATTCGAGGACAACAAGCTGAACCTCGATCAGCAGCCAGCGGCGCAGATCGATTGGAACGATGCGGCCCTCTACTGCAACTGGCTGTCGAAACGTGAGGGGTTACCCCCTGCCTATCTCGAGAAGGGCGGTGCAATCGTCGGATTCTATCCACTAGCAACGGGGTATCGCCTGCCCACGGAAGCCGAGTGGGCATGGGCGGCGCGCTACGTCGAAGGCGCCCCGCTTCTGAAGTTCCCGTGGGGCGACTCCATGCCGCCGTCCGAGCGCGTTGGCAACTTCGCCGATCGAACCGCCGCGCATCTGATCGGTCGCATCATTTTCAACTACACCGACGGACACGTCGTAGCGGCTCCGGTAGGCTCGTTTCCGCCCAACCAACATGGTATTCACGATCTCGGTGGCAACGTGGCGGAGTGGTTGAACGACTTCTACGAGATCCCATCGGGAGAGCCGAGCGAAGATCCGTTGGGACCTGGAAAAGGTGAGTACCACGCGATCCACGGTTCCAGCTGGATGCATGGTACCGTGACGGATCTGCGATACTCGTTTCGCGACTATGGCATTGACGGCCGCAAGGACCTCGGCTTTCGTCTTGCCCGCTTCGCGGAGTAAAGATCAATGAGAAGGCTGATTGGCACCACGTTGAAAGCGCTGATTCTGGCCCCCATGATTCTCTGCGCAGCGCAAGCAGACGAGGTGGCCAAGGCCGAAGATGCGGCCAAGGACGAGCCGGCAAAGCAAGCTCCGGCGCCGGAAACGCAACGTGCAGTGACCCCGCCAACGGCGACGACCCCGCCAACGGCGACTACGTCAACGGATCGCTCATCCGATATCTTCGTTCCGAGCGAGGAGATATCGGAGGATCTTTCCGTATCATATCCGGTCGATATATAGAGTGGCTCGAGGGCACTAGGTAGCAATAGGTAAATGAAGCGAACGCTTGCAGTCGAATTTTTCTTCCAGATACTCGCGCTCATCTTGGCGGTGATCGTCATTCACTCGGTCTACGCCACGGTCGTGCGCCCGAATGCCGAGGCCATCATTCTTTCGCAGCACGCGCGCATCGCCGCAGGAGAAGATTTCATCGCCGAACGCTCACTGTACGTCGTCCTCAAGGACTACGAACAGGAGACCTGCTTCATCCTGTTCTTCTGGGCGATGGCCATCATGGGGTTCAAAAGCGTCGGCGCGCACAAGGAGCGCGCGCTGCTGCAGGAAGAGCTGATCCCCGTCACCGAGGGGATGAGCATTCTGCCGGAGGACAGTCGCAACTACACCCGTCCCTTACAGGCGCTCCCCGAGGAATCGCAAGGCTTCTTATTGCCGCGCGCACTCACGGCGGCGTTACAACGTTTCGGCTCGACGCGCAATGTTCAGGACGTCTCCGAAGCAGTAAAGAGCATCTGCGAATCCGAGAACGCGCGGCTCGATTCCGAGCTCTCGATGATTCGTTACATCGCATGGGCTATTCCATCGATCGGGTTCATCGGAACGGTACGCGGAATCGGCGCCGCCCTCGGGCAAGCGCATCAGGCGGTGCAGGGCAATATCGCTCCGGTGACGGAAAGCCTAGGCGTGGCATTCAACTCTACATTCGTCGCGCTGGTGCTCAGCATCATCCTCATGTTCTTCATGCATCAGGTACAGCTACTGCAGGAACGGCTGGTGCTCGACACGCATACCTACGCGGACGCCCGACTGATCAGACACATGCAGGTGCGATCGTGACCGATTGCGCCGCGATCGAGTTCAACGACGCAGCCATCTCGCTGTATCGCCCCGAACGCGAGTGCGTGGTGAGTCCGGCGTGTGCCATCGTCACCGCCGACGAGCTCAAGGTGGGCGACATCGCATACCGGGAAGCTCGGCTGCGGCCACATCTCGCGCAGACGCAATTCTGGACGAAGCTTTCGATGAATCCCCTGCCCCAACCCGGGCATCGAGCAAGCAATTTTGCCGATCTCGCGTATGCACACCTGCTGCATCTGTGGGAAATCAGCGGCGAAAGCGATGGCGACGTCATTCTGATAGTGCCCGGCAACTTCGACCGTGAGCAGCTGGCGTTGCTGCTGGGGATCGCTCGCGAGTGCCCGTTCAATGCCGTGGGGCTCGTCGACAGCGCGGTAGCCGCTGCGGCAAATCTCGCACGTCCCGGGCCGGTGCTTCACGTGGATATGCAATTGCAGCGAACAGTGGTCACCGTGATGCGCGCCGATACCACGGTGGAGCGCGAATCGGTCAAAGAAATCGAAGCGGTCGGCATCGCGACGCTGCGAGATGCTTGGATCGGACTCATTGCCGACATCTTCATTCGCGAGACGCGATTCGATCCTCTGCACAGCGCGGAGAGCGAACAGACCCTCTACAACCAGCTCTCCACCTGGCTGCAAGCGCTTCGCAATACGTCGGACGTCGCAGTGGAAATCGAGAGGTCCGGCATGCCCATGCGCATCACGCTCGCGCGCGCAAGGCTGATCGAACATGTGCAATCCCGATACGACGCGCTGGTGCGTGAGCTTGCAGGAATCGTGAGCACCGTCGGAAATGCCACGCTCCTCGTCAGCCACCGCCTGAGCCTGGCACCCGGACTGGCAGAGGCAGTGGCGACCATTGCGGGCACCGATGTAGTGGTGCTCGACAAAGATGCCGCCACCCGAGGCGCGCTTTCGCGCGTCGGTGAGATTCGATCGTCCGGTGAAGCCCTGGCATTCGTCACCCGCCTGACGGCTACCGAAGGTCACACTCCCGCGGCGTTCGTGCCGAGCCCGGCGGCCCCGCCGCCGCGGCCCCGGGCCACGCATTTACTGTGGCATCACACCGCCTATGCGCTTACACATGGGACGGTCATGATCGGTGGCGAGCAGGGACTGCTGCCCGAGAGCGATTGCGACGTCCGGCTCCTGCATGACGCAGACACCACGCATCTCGATGACGCAGTGGCGAACGTTCGAGTGAATGACGAGCCGGCTTCCACGCATCAGGAACTATTCGCGGGGGATCGCATCCAATCCAGCGGTCACGAATATCTGTTGATCACTCTGGAATCCCAGCATGGCTCGTAGGCGCTTTACCGTCTTCAGCCTCTCCTTCCTCGATGTCATGGCCTGTGGCTTTGGCGCCGTGGTGCTCGTGTTCCTGATCATCAACCACTCGCAGCAGGTCTACAGCGAGGAGGTCAACAGAGATCTGCTCGCTGAGGTCAGCCTTCTCGAAGATGACATCGTTATCGGTGAGGAGCTGCAGGTGCAGATCCGCAACCAGATCGACGCCCTCGAAGTGGCGCTGGCGCAGACGCAGGGAAAGAGCCGCGTCGTGATCGACGAGACGCAGATCAGGTTGATCGAGCTCGCCGAGCTCGACAAGGACACCATTGCGCGCGAGGAGCACGTCAAGAAGCTCAAGAGCGATCTCGAAGGCATGGAGGAAGAACGCATGAAGGCGGAGCGTGAAGCAGAGGACGAGATCGGCAAGGCCAGTCGCACGTTCTACGGCGAAGGCAAGCGCCAGTATCTGACCGGGCTGCAGGTGGGGGGCAAGCGCATTTTGATCCTCCTCGACACCAGCGCGAGCATGCTCGACGAAACCATCGTGAACGTCATTCGGCGCCGCAACATGTCGGATGATCGAAAGCTCGCCGCGCCCAAGTGGACACGAATCGTCAACACCCTCGATTGGATCACCG
>JAPULC010000033.1 GCA_027295305.1 Gammaproteobacteria bacterium | reverse complement strand
CAGCCGGCGATCGTATTTGTCCATGAAATGATAATTCCTGTTCAAGGTAAAAAATAGAATGAAATTCTATAACGGGAGGCTGTATCTAGGCAATTGAAACACCGATTCCGTCTCTTCAGCACTATGATTTCAGAGCTTCTCTATAGGATGGGTGCGCGTGCGAGACTCGGCGCAGGCGGTATTCGGACTCATTGCGCCTTCGATGACCCGGCGCGTGTCTCGCTATCTGCCGGGGCTCGTTCTGGTGGTCGCGATCGCGGCGCTGGCGAGCGAAGGCACCCGTCTGCTCGAGGGACACCTGCTCGGCGACGGCTTGTCCTTGAGCCCCATCCTCGTGGTGATTCTCCTGGGGGTCGCAGTTCGCAACGGCATCGGATTTCATCCCTGCTTCGCTTCAGGTGTTCAGCTCGCGCTTCAGCGCATCCTCAAGATCGGGGTAGCCCTCCTTGGCATTCGCCTGAGCCTCGGCGCAGTGGCCGAGGTGGGGTTGCAGAGTCTCCCGATCATTCTCTGCTGTATCGTCACCGCGCTGGGTGTGGTCTGGCTGATCGCGCCGCGCCTGGGTGTGTCGGAACGATTGAGCGTGCTGGTGGCTGCGGGTACCAGCATCTGCGGTGCTACGGCGATCCTCGCGGTGGCGCCGGCGATACGCGCCCGCAATGCCGAGGTGAGCTATGCGGTGACCTGCATCGCCTTGTTCGGCATGACGGCGACGTTGCTCTACCCCTTGCTCGCTCGCGGGGTATTCGGTGCAGATGCACATCTTGCTGGGCTCTTTCTGGGAACCGCCATTCACGATACGGCGCAGGTGGCGGGTGCAGGCATGATTTACAGCGAGCTCTTCGGCGCCCCGGAGGCACTCGCTACGGCCACCGTGACCAAGCTCGTTCGCAACGTGTTCATTCTCGCGGTGATACCGCTGCTCGCGTTTTGGTTTCGATCGCAGAGCACAGCGCCCGACGAGGCGCAGAGTTCGTGGACGAAGGCCGTTCCACTGTTTGTCCTCGGCTTTCTCGCGATGGCGGGCCTGCGCACGCTCGGTGATCTGACGGTGGGAAGTGGACCGCTGACCCTCGGTCAATGGGAAGCCACCATCGGGGTTCTGGCTTCCGGGTCCAAGGTCTGTCTCATATTGGCGATGGCTGCCGTGGGATTGAGCACCGACCTGCGATGCATGAGGACCCTTGGTTTCGCACCCCTGATGGTTGGGCTTGCCGCCGCCGTGACGGTGGGGGGCGTCAGTCTGTTGATGATCACTCTGCTCGAGACCTGATCGAGCCACGCCGATCACGCCGATTTTTGGCGAATCGATCCACTTCTCCCTGCCCCGTTCCTGTAAAATCAATGGCTTATTGCTGGAACGGTTCCTGCATAAACTGGGGAATCGAGACAGAGGAGATCGTGCATGACTCTTCGGCCAGGAGACATCGTCAGCCGCCGCAAGGGGCCCTTTCGGCATGTGGGCATCGTGGTGGGTTACGACCAGATACTCCACAACACCCCGCTGATGGGTGAGCACGTGACGGATGCCGACGGATTCAGCAACGGAAAGCCGGTGCGGGTGGAGTACGGAATTCCAAGTTCCGAGGCGCGGCAGTCCGCGATAGCCCACCGCGCGTCGCGCCCACGCGGCTACAACCCCCTCACCAACAACTGCGAGCACACGGTGAATCGCATCGCGTCGGGCCACGCCCACAGTCCACAGCTGCAGATGTTTGCGGCGGCCATAGGCACAGGCGTGCTCGCCCTTGTGGCGTCACGCAGTCCCGGGCTTGCCCGCGCCGCGCGCCTGGGCAAACGCTGGTTGACCCAGGCTTAGTTCGTTTATGTCCGGAAATTGCCGTCCCTGGCAATTTCCTCTCGCTTTTCTGGCGCTCTATTGAGGAGCTGCTCACGCTTTGTTGCGCCAAGAACTGGCTGCGGTTGAAACGGCCGAGAGCGCTTACGCAGCTCCCATTTTCCTTGCTTTTCCCGCGGCCACTGCCGATTCATCGTTCAAGGCGCGTGTCCGAATGTGTCGGGGAGCGGGGAGCTGACAGTGAGGCGACCTCGCAGGCCAGGAATCACGAGCCGATGGCAATGTAGCGCGAGGCGTGGCCAATGCTGCGCCGAATCCGTTGGTGCGCCGTAGAGATGATCCCCCAGTATCGGGTATCCAATCCAGGCGAGGTGAACGCGTATCTGATGCGTGCGACCCGTGAGCGGATGCACGCTGAGCAATGTGTGCCTGGGGTGTGCGTGCACGATGCGAAAACGTGTGACCGCATCGTGCGCGGTGCGGTCGTGGAATACTTTGGCGCTCGGCAGCGACCAGCGCACGTTGCCGTGTCCAGTCCCCATGGCGATGTGTCGGCGCTCCCCGGCGATTCGATAGCGGCTCTTGCGTCCGGGGGTGAGCGGGAGATCGACCTCGCCCGTTCCGGCGACGGGGGGTCGGTCGACACACAGCGCCGCGTAGAATTTCCTCACCTGCTGTCGTTGCAGCGCGCGCGTCAGATGTTTTTGGCAAGGTTCGCTCAATGCCACGAGCAACGCACCGCTCGTGCCCTTGTCGAGCCGGTGCACGAGCCGCGCCTGTGTGCCCTCGTCGGCGAAGTGGGATTTGATTGCGCTCCACAGATCCGGCTCTCCGCCCCGATCGCGCAACATCGAGATCCCGGACGGCTTGTCGACAACCGCCAGCTCGGCGTCCCGGTAGAGTATTTCGATCGTCTTCGCCACCCTCAGTTCGCCGGTTCATTTGCGGGGTTCACGACTGCATCGCACAACCCCAGCGCCTTGTCTAGGTCCAAGGCGATGGGTTAGCGATCAGGACGGTGAAACCGGGCGCTCGAGTCGTGCAGCCTCGCTGAACCCATCGATGAACCAGACCTCGCG
>JAPULC010000329.1 GCA_027295305.1 Gammaproteobacteria bacterium | reverse complement strand
GCCGGGGATCTAGCCGGCCTGCTCGAGAATTGCATGGTATTGAGATACCGATGCGGCCAGTCCCATCATCAGCGCATCGGACATCAGCGCGTGTCCTATGGAAACCTCCAGCACGTCGGTGATGCGCGCGAACATGGGCAGATTGTGCAGATCCAAGTCGTGGCCCGCGTTGACTCCCAGCCCGATGTCCGTGGCAAACTTCGCCGCTTCACGATACGTCTCGAAGCTCGCTCGCGTCTTCCGCCCATCGGGTCCGTCGTCTCGAAATGCCTCGGCGAAAGGTCCCGTGTAGAGCTCGATGCGATCGGCGCCCACACGCTTTGCCAGCTCGATCTGTCCGTGGTCGGGGTCCATGAAAAGGCTCACCCGTCCGTCGAGCGCCTTGAGCTCCGCGATCAAGGAGGCCACCCGATTGCTGTCCACTTTGAGGTCCCAGCCATGGTCGGACGTCAGTTGGTTGTCGCTGTCGGGGACCAGGGTGCATTGATGGGGGCGCGTCTCCTCCACCAAGGCGACGTATCCGGGGTAGCCGCGATCATTGGCGCCAGAGAATGGATTACCTTCAATGTTGAACTCGATCTCCGAATGGTCTTTTCGGAGCAATGCGGCGATGCGTCGCACGTCGGACGGCAGAACGTGTCGCTGATCGGGGCGCGGGTGCACGGTAATGCCGTAAGCACCGCTGGCGATGGCGACCCGCGCAGCCTCGGCGATGTCGGGCACATCGCCCCCTCGGGAGTTGCGCACCAGGGCTATTTTGTTGAGGTTGACCGAGAGTTGTGTCATTACCAGCCTCGCTTTCGACGTGCGACGAGCAACCCGAGCACGATGCCGAGCACGAGAAGACCCAAACCTGTCAGCATCCAGCGCTGTTCCGCCGCGACGCTAAGCGCTTGGTTCTCTGTCACCAGCTCATCGACTTGCCGGCGCAGTAGCGCATTCAGCTCGTTCACCGCCGTGCTCTGACGATCGAGCTTCAGGCTGCTCGACGAGATCGATGTGAGCTCCTCGAGGGCACCCGTCGTCTCGATGACTTCGGTCGCCAGGGTCTCGGTATGCTGGCGCAACTCCACGTTCTCCCGGCTTAGGGTGTCGACCTCGGTGGACAGCTCGTTGTTCTCACGCTGGAGATTTGCCAGCCTTCGCTCCGTTGCTGCGAGGCGATCGCTCGCGATGGGTTGCGCAACGAGATATTGCGAAGGGATCCAGCCGTCCGTGCCGTCGTTCATCCGCACGTGGCTGAAGCCGGTTTCCAAGTCGGTCCCGAGGAGTTCGAGCTCAGTCCCGCTGCGAAGTCCCGCGTGGAGGATGCGTGCGCTGTCCCTGGGCGCTGCTCGAAGTTGGACGTAGAGGAGGTCGGAGATGAAGACGAGTTCGGCGCCAAAGACACTGCTCGTCAACAAGAGAAGCGCCAGTCCGCGAAGAAACGATGTCACAGGCATGACTCGCTCCTAGCTAGTTCTTGTCCCGAAATTCGCCGTCCGGGCGAATTTCCTCCCACGCTGCGGCGAAGTAAATTCGCCTTCATCTTGGTGGTCTCCCACCACGCTCCCAGGCCCTTTCTTTTTGCTGCGCGCTCTTCCGCAAAAGGCTCCGCAAAAAGCGGTCCTGCCGGGACATCCCTGTCCCGGACGCTAGTTCCTGTCCTTTCGGGACAGGAACTAGCTAGTAATCCCCTTGGTCCCCCGGGTGCCACTAGCGATCGCCGACGATGTCCGGATCGTCGGGGGGCTTGGCGACCAGATCTTCTTCCTTCAGATGACCGCCCCAGACGAGATAGCCAAACGTGAGCAGGACGTAGAACAGCGTGAGTCCAAGTCCGCCGATCAGCTTGAAATTCACCCAGACGGTGATGCTGAAGTTGTAGGCAACCCAGATGTTGAGCATCCCTGCGAGCAGGAAGCCCAGCGCCCAACCGAAATTGAGGTTGCGCCAGATTCGTGCCGGCAGTTTGAGCTGGCCGCCGAGCACCCGCTGCAATAAATTTCGCTCCCCGATGTACTGACTCCCCACGAACGCGACCGCGAAGATCCAGTACACCACGGTGGGTTTCCACTGAATGAAGGTCTGGTCTTGCAACGTGAGGGTCAGGCCACCGAGGGTCAGGGCGATCCAGAACGTGATCTTGAGCTGGTGCTCCACCTTGCGTTTCAGCCACCAGACCACCGCCACCTGAACGGTGACGGCCGCCATGAGTGCTGCCGTCGCATAGTAGATGTCCGCGAGATAGAACACCGCCACGAACGCGACGACGGGCAAAAAGTGACCGAATTGCTTCATCCAGCTCAGAACCTCAGCAATTGAAGTGGGTGAACTCTGAGATGATAATGGATTTCAGCGGGGCCAAGAAGCGAGTGGACGTCGCGGTGTGAGCCAGTACTTCCGCATCCACGGAACCCATCCACCGGTACGCCTGCTGCGTCAGGCGGCCGAGATACTGCGTGCGGATGGTGTCATTGCCTATCCCACCGACTCGGCCTATGCACTGGCGTGCCGGCTGCGAAACAAGGGCGGCGTGGAGAGGTTGCGGGCCATTCGTCGGCTCGGCCCGCGTCACAACTTCACCCTGGTTTGCCGTGACCTCGCCAGCATCGCTACCTATGCGCGGGTGAACAATAGAAATTTCCGGCTCTTGAAGGCCTTTACACCTGGTCCCTACACCTTCATTTTGCCCGCTACCCGGGAGGTGCCGAAGGTGCTGATGCACCTCAAACGACGCACTATCGGTATTCGGGTGCCGGACCATCCCGTGGTGAACGGGCTACTGGAGGAAATGGGAGAGCCGATCATCTCCACCACACTGATCCTTGCCGATCAGCAAGACCCGATGAACGATCCAACTGCCATCGAGGCGGTGCTTGGAACGCGGCTCGAGTTGATCGTCGACAGCGGGTTCTGTGGGCTCGAGCTCACCACCGTGGTGGATCTCACGGGAGATGCGCCCCGACTCGTTCGCAGGGGCAGAGGCGCGTGGGAGGAGATGGCAAGTGCGGC
>JAPULC010000328.1 GCA_027295305.1 Gammaproteobacteria bacterium | reverse complement strand
TTGGGGCTTGGGCTTGGGCTTGGGCTTCGGCTTGGCGATCTGCTTCGGCTTGGGCTTGGGCTTCGGCTTCGGCTTGGCGACCGGCTTTGGCTTCGGCCTGGGCTTCGGCTTGGCGACTTGCTTTGGCTTCGGCTTGGGCTTCGGCTTGGCCTTGGGCTTCGGTTTAGGCGGCGGAGGCGGCTTGCCCTTGGGCTTCGGCATGAGGATCTCGGCGAGCTGCGGCGGCAGCGCCTCGCGTTGCTCGCGCGACACCTCGGGCACCGGCAGCATCGGTATCACCAGGCCGAATATGATCACGAAGGCAAAGGCGGTCGTGAGCCAGCGTCTAAAGACCGCCGCATCCTGGGCATCCGTGGCCCACGGCATGGAGGTAACGAACATGGATGAGGTGACTGCGCTCATTCCCTCAGCCCCCGGCCGCGCCGCCTGTGTTCACCTGATTCACCGCCAACGCAATGCGCGTGAAATCGGCTTGCTGACAGGTGAGCATGATCTTTTTCAGAAGCTCGTACGGCAACTCGCGGTCACCCATGATGGTGACGCGTCCTTCGAACTTCCCGCCCCCCATGCGGCGCTTGCTACGATTGGCTTGGTAGTCGAGCTCGTCTTTCAGCCCGCCGATGAGGGGAGCACGGCTGCGCAGAATCTTGCTGACGTCGGCCACCTTGCGGCCCTGGACCACCACGTCGTTGGCAGTCACCGAAATCACGATGCGCGTGTCCGGGCGCTTCTCTGCAGTGGAATCGGGGAGCTCGATCGCCGCGTTGGTATCCAACACCGCTACGTCAGAGGAGTTCAGCATCAGGAAGAACACGAGAATCGTGAAGATGTCCATCAACGAGACGAGATTGAGCGTTGCCGGGCGCGTGCGCCTCTGACGCGAGCGCCGCTGCTGCAGGTGGCCTTTGATGCTCATGCACGCTTCCTCGATCTCACCGGCGTATCGCCGAGCGAGATGACGGGGAAGAGCTCGGCCCTGACGAGCTGTGCACCGAGCGTCGCGTCGTAGGCGCGCACGCTATCCATCACTGACACGAGGGTCTGATAGTCGGTATCGGCCTCTAACAGGATGATGATGTCGCGTTTTTTCGGAACCCTGCGCTTGATCTCCTGCATGACGTTCGACAGCCCCTCGAAATCGTGGCGTCCGCCCTTCTTCTTCAGGCGGCGGATAACACCACCCCGTGCGTCGGCCACCACGAGCTGGTTGTGGTATACCTGAACTTCCAACTGCAGCTTGTCGGGGTCGAGCGGCTTGTTCGGATCTGCGCCACCCGCGGGAAAATCGAGATCGATTACCGCCATGTGGGTGAACACCATCGACAGCAGCAGCACCGGCACCAGCACGATCATGAGATTCATGAACGGCGTTACGTCCAGATCGGCGCTGTGCTCCCGACGCTCGCGGAGCATCCGTAATCGGTCCATCAGAGGGCTCTCCTTGCGCTACTACACCGCGTGCCTAGGCCGCCTTCCCTCGTCTTGGCTCCGGAGCGTTCAGATGATTGCGCTCCATGAAGTTCAGGAACTTCACCACCGCAATCTCGAGACTTTCGATGATGGCGCTCGTCTTGCCCTGCAGATACGAATGGATCAGCAGGAGCGGAATCGCAACCATCAACCCGAAGGCCGTCGTATTCATGGCAATGGAGATGCTCTGGGAGAGGAGCGTCGCCTTCTCTGCCGGATCGGCATTGGCCACCGCGGTGAACGCGGCGATCAGGCCGATGATGGTCCCGAGCAGTCCAAGCAGTGTCGCGACGTTGGCGAACGTGGCGAGATAGTTCGTACGTTTCTCGATCACCGGCAGAATCTCGAGCAAGCCCTCCTCCATCGCATACTCGATGTCCTGACGACGTCGGGAGTTCGGCATCCGCGCAAGGCCGTCGGCGTAGATGTGACTGATGGCCGAACGTTGGCCGCGCGCCTGCTGAGCAAGCTCTTTGACGCGGCCCTGCTGCAGCAGCGGAAGCATGCGTTTGTAATCCCGGCGATTGCGGCTCATGGTGCGCGCCAGATACACGTACCGCTCGAGTGCGATGGCAAACCCGATTGCCAGTACCCCCGCGATGGGGTACATGAACGGGCCGCCCTCCTGGAAAAAACGTACAAACGTCACATAGAAGTCCATGTTCAGTCCTCCTTGGACTCGTCTTCGAGCAGTCGGCGATAAGCCATGCGTTGCCGATATTCGTGGGGATACACCGGCCGCAGGACGTAGTCCTGCGACAGATCGGGTGCCGAGGCCGGCACCGGGATTCCGTCAACCTCCCGCCAGGGAAGAATGTAGAGCACCTTCGGCAGCTCCTGGTTACCCGAAATGACGGTTTCATCCAGGATCACGGTCCCACCGTCCGTCGCTGCGCCGAGTGCCTGCGCACCGAGCAGAAGGCCCGGCGCGAGCATGAGAATCTTCAGCCACCTCACGACGAAGCTCCCGGGGTGCCTCGTGAACCGTTCGCAGCCACCCGCCGCGCAAGCACCGCGATCCACGAGGCGACGCGTGCATCCGGTGAATCCGCTACCGACTGGTAACGCTGATAGGAACGGATCGCATCCTCGAGACGGCCCAGATAGAGCTCGTAGAGGATGCCGAGGTTGAGATGCGCCGCGGCGTTGTCGGGATCAACGCGCACGCAGCTGAGATAGGCCTCCTCAGCCTTGCGAAACGCCCCCCGCTTGCGCATCAGCACGCCGTGTTGCACCAGAGGCGCACAATCGTCGGGGGCGAGCATCAGCGCTTGATCGAGGGCGGCAAGGGCATCCTTGTCGCGTCCTGCGCGCGCATAGATGATCCCCAGATTGGTCCAGGGACTCGCGTAATCGGGATAGCGCTCGGTGATGCGGACGAGCCACGCTTCGGCAGCTCGCAGGTTGTTGCTGTAGAGCGCTTCAAGGGCCTTTTCGAACATCGCCTGCGCGGCCGGGTCGACGTCCCGGCGTGGCTGACGCCGACTGCGGCTCACTTGCCGTTCGATGCGCTCGCCGTTGTCCGCACGATCACGCCCGCGCTCCGAGCCACCCCATTCGTCGCTCGGTGCGGTCGAGCAGCCCACTACGGTCGCGAGCACCGCAAGCGGGAGCAGCCAACTAATACAGCGCTTGTAAATATGCAATCTCAACTTCCTGGCGGTCGAAGCGCCCTGGAGACAGACGCCTCAACGCATCGAAGCTATCTTCGACCCACTCGTCGTAGGTGCCCTTCCAGCTTCGCCCAACGTTGACCTCGAACACCTCGATGGCTCTTTCCTCGAAGGGATACGCCTGCTCTTCCAGCAGGACCTCGTACTGATCGCGCTCCAGCGCGTTCAACCCTTTAGGCCTCTCCGAGTCTAAAAGATCCTGCGCAAGCTGCTGGTAAATGCTCGCGATCTGGTGTGTCGACCCCGTCACGAATTCCTCAACTTTATAGGCCGAAGTGGCCTCAAACGCGTCCACAGCGCTCTTCAGGGCCTTTTGCTTGGATTTCAGCGAGCGTTGGATGGGCTGCCTCAGGCGGATCCGATCGAACACGCGCTTCCTGTCCATCGCGAGGGCAAAGGACGCTCCCGCGGCCAGGAATCTGGCGCGATCGTTGCGCTCGCTCGGAGTGGCTTGGCGGTAGGCCGCGATCTTTTTGCGCTGCCAGAAGCGGCGCTTGTCGGATTGACGCGCCTTCTCGTAGAGCTGATCCAGATGATTCATGGCCTCCATGTGAAGACCGAACGGATGCGGATAGGTATTGGCATATTTGCGAAATGCACCCAGCGCCCTCGACAGGTCGCCGGCTTCGAGATAGAGCTCGGCGGCGCGATAGAGCGCCTGGCTTTTCTGCTGGCTGTCGCCAGAGCCCGCTTCCAATCGCATCAGCTCGGAGGCCGCGAGGCTCGTGTTGCCGTTCTTCTCGTAGATGTCGGCGAGGCGCGTGGAGATGTTCTTCGCCGAAGGATGGTTGGGATAGCGTTGACGAAATGCTTCCAGCGCACTCGCCGAGCCCATCATGTCGCCCATCTTCGCGTACAGCGCCGCCACGTCGAACTGCGCATTGATGGCGAGCGCGCTAGTGGGTGCGATCTGCTGCAGGCGCTGAAAATGTTGGATTGCACGCGCGGTGTTGCCTGAGGCGTCGGCCTCCTCGCCCTGCTTGAATATCGCCGCCAGCAGTCGGTCCACGACGTCGCGCTCGCGTCCATGCCGTGCGAGGATCTGCCGGTAACGAGTCTCGGCCGCGGCGTAGTCGTTCATCTCGAAGCGGCTGTGTGCGCTCACGAGCGCTGCTGTTTTCCAGGCCGATCCGAGCTGCCAGGTCTGCATGGCGTGCTCGGCCGCCTCTGCGGCTTCCGCGTAGCGCTTGCGCTCGAACAGAAGCTGCGCGGCCTTCGTCTGCACCGACTTGGCGCGACGGTCCTGCGGGTAGAACGCCGCAAACTCCAAGGATGCGTCGAGGCGCTCTTCAATCAGCGCCCCGGGATCGCTGGACGCCATCGCCTCGAGTCCAACGATCACCGCATAGCCCGCCTCGGCAGCCTTCGGATGATTGCGATAGTCCCGTGCGATGGCGCGGTACTCGTCCACCGCAGCGGCGATCTGGCCGCTCTCGTTCAGGGCTTCCGCCAACAGGAAGCGTGTTTCGGGCACGCGTGCATGGTCAGGAAAATTCAGCAGCCAGCGCCGATACCAGTCAGCCGCGACCCCAAAGTCAGAGGGCCGCTTCGTCTTCTGGGCATTCGCGTGCGCCCCGGCGGCGAGGTCGTCCAGAAATTTCATGTAGGTGCCGGCGTAAGTTTCGAACACGACCGCGCCGTGGGTGGCGAAGAAGTCCCCTCCGCGGCCATAGCGCTCCACGAAGGTGCGCTTGCGCGGCTCGATCTCGCTCATGAACCCCGCCTCGCGATAGGTGTCGATCACGCGCAGATGCAACGTGGGTGCTACTGCGTCCATGGGGTTGTGGGCAACGAAAGTCTCCCAGGTCGCGGCGCTGTCCTGAAAGCGCTCCTTCTTCAGATACCACTCCCCAAGTGCCTCGTAGAGCAATGCCTGCCAGTGAGGCTTGCCATAGCGCGCCATGGAATCGGCAAGGCTCTCCGGGCCTTCCATATCGTCGAGGGCGATGACGGCGACCCGGAAGGCGTCGAAGAGCATTTCGCGCTCGGCCGCCTTCAAGTCCTCGACCCTGACGCCCCGCAGCACCGTATCGGCCGCGCGATAGAACGACGGCAACGCTCCCTCCATGTCCCCCGCCTTGAACTGCGCCCAGCCGAGCATGTAGTACGCGTGGAGCCGGTAAGGGGAGCTGCGCTCGCTGACGACGCCGTAGTCTCGAGCCGCCTCGCTGTACTCGCTGTTGGAGAACAACATCTCGGCGCGTCGGAAACGCGCCTCGAGAGAAAGTAACGAATCGTCGTCGTTGGCGGTCTCGACGACACGATTCAGATGATGCAGGAGCTTCTCCTGATCGCCCTGCGCGTCATAGGCATGGGCGAGCTGGTAGTGAATCTCAGGTCGATCCGAGTCGACGTTCGGATTGGCAAGGAGCTTCTCGAACGCCGAAGTGGCGGCATCGAATGCGGTCGCCTCCGCCGTTTCGGCGATTTTCGCAGCGCCTTCGATCATCGCCAGCTCGGCGAGTCGCTTGGCCACCAGATAACGCGCGGAGTCGCTCTGAAGCTTGGGCAGCACATCGGCATAGGCCGACACCACCTCGCGCAGTGTCGGAGGCGCGACCATGGGCTCGAGCTTCTGCTGCCCGCGCAATCCATCGGCCACATCTCCAACGGTGGGGCCACGTTCGACCGACGGGGCCCCGAGAAAGCAGCCCGATAAAATCAGCACCGGCGCGAGGTACAACAGGCGCTTCATTATCCGGGCAATCACCGTCGGGGTGCCGAGGAAGCCGCCAGACAACACCAGCGCCACCGCCAGGTACGCCAGGCGCTTCATCATTCGGGGACCTCTGCCGATGCCACGAGCTGGGCGTCACCGATTCTCGCGACGGCGAGGCGTGTGTAGGTGAGATGCTGATCGAGCCACGCCATTTCGTGGCTCAGCCCCCGTTGGATGCGCGCGATCAGCGTCTGACTGGTCCACTCGAGCGCACGCTGGGTATCGAACAGCAAGCTGTCGATACGGTCGGACATCGCGAGAATGCGCCCCGAAACGCTCTCGGGGGTCCCGATGGCATTGGCCGCATTGATGATGCGGGCGGCGCGATCGCGTGCCTGCGCCACCAGCTGAAGCAGTCGGCTTGCCTCTTCGCCGAGCCGGCCGGCGCGATCGGGAATCGCGTCGCCGATCTGCCAGAGGATGACACCTTCCACACGATCGAGACGCGTCATCATGTCGATGTCGCCGCCAATCTGGCGGGCGCGGCGTCGAATGGCTGCCACCTGCTGAAGCATTTCCTGCTCGTCAACGGTGGCAAGCTGCAGGACCTCGGGTCCGATGTAGGGACCCGCCATAATCACATCCACCCGACGCTGAAGCGCCCTCAACTCTCGGGCGGATCGACGCAGCCTATCGAAATAACGTCCACGCTCGAGGGTGCGTGCCGCGTTGTGCATTCTACGTTGCTGCTCGGCATCGACATCCAACAGGATCTCCATGTCGCCGCGGCGCAGCGTGAGATCCTCGTTGGCGTCGGTGAAACGTCGCCACGCCGCAATCATGTCCTGCGCGGTGTCATCCGAGAGCCAATAGAGCCATTCCCGGTGCGAGAGGGTCTCGTCGAATTCGAGAAGGGTCTTCCGCGTGACTTCGTTGCGGGTCGTGGCGAGCGCCTGCAGCAGGCGTTGCTGCTCCTCGGGCTCCGCCAGACGATCGGAAAACTGGCCGAGGCTGACCATCCGCGCGGCAATGGCGCTCTGGGCTTCTCGATAGACGGCCAGCGCCTGGTTCGGTTCGTTCAGACGTTCGAGGCAATAAGGCAGCGCGACGCGCGCCTGGATGGTGGCAGGGTGCCAACCACCTCCATCGCCAATATAGCGCCAGATGCGTATCGCCTCTTCGTAGCCCTCGTCCTGCATCGCCATGATGGCGGCTGCCGCGAGTGCGGCCTTGCCGTATTCGCCCTCTGCGGCCATTTCGGATAGCCGCTTGATGGCAACCTCGGGTGCGCCGGTCTCGATCTCGAGATGCGCAAGCGCGAGCGAAGCCCGCTCAGCGAGTTCCCAGTGCTCTCCCGTCAGCGCGTTGGTGTCGGCAACGTTTTCGAAGTAGTCGAAGGCGCGCTCCATGTCCCCTGCTTCCTTCGCGGAGATGCCGAGGTTGAATGTCACGTATCGCCGGTACGGTGAACGCCCTGGGAGGCGACCGATGAAACGCTCGGCCTGCTCGTAGTCGTTGTCGAGGCGCGCGATTTCCGCCTTCAGGTAGAGCGCCTCGGCATGTTTCAGCACCTTCGCCTTGGAATCGATCAAGGCGAGCCACTCGCGCACCGTGTCCCACTCGTGGGACAGATAGGCGTGCTTGGCAAAATAGAAATTCAGTCGATCGCGCTGATACTGGTCGAGGGAGTCGGGATCGATCTCGTCGAGCACCCGGCTCGCGAAGTGGTTGAGCGAGAGATCCAGTGCAAGGCTGACCTTGGCCAGTGCCATGACCGCCACGTCATCCTCGGCGATGCGCCCGCGCTCCTCATCGAAGAGCACCTCGGTGAGAGCCGCCTGGGGTTCGTCCTGAAAGTAGTAATACAGCATGCTGCCATAGGGCAGCGAAATGGGCGGCACCTCGCGAGCGAGCGCGCAGCTCGCGAGCGCAATCGCGATGACACTGACGAGAAATCTCAGGCTCCGCATAACTAGTTCCTGTCCGGAAATTCGCCATCCGGGCGAATTTCCTCCCACGCTGTGGCGAACCAAGTTCGCCGCCGCTCCCAGGCCCTTTCTTTTTGCTGCGCGCTCTTCTGTAAAAAGCTCCGCAAAAAGCGGTCCTGCCGGGACAAAGACCGTGATTGGCCTAATGCACCTCGGCAATGAACTCTGGTTGTTGCTTCGCGGTCGAATCGGTGATCTTGAGCTCGACGAATGCCGGCTCGAACGACTTCTCGAAGTTGAGGGTCGTCGCACGCTTGAACTCGCGTCCCTTCTTGCCGCGTCCGACGAAGAAGGCCGTGATCTCGTTGTTGCCTTGACGGGCGTTG
>JAPULC010000327.1 GCA_027295305.1 Gammaproteobacteria bacterium | reverse complement strand
GCATCGCGCCGAGTCTTGATCAGATCCCTCACCAATCGGGCGTTGGTGGGATCGAGCCCTACGGTGGGTTCGTCCATGAACAGCAGTTCCGGTTGATGGATCAGCGCCCGCGCGACGCCGAGGCGCGTCATCATGCCTTTCGAATAGCGCGAGACGGACACTTCGGCATCGTCGGCGAGGTCCACCATTTCGAGCAGGGCTCGCGGATCCAACGTCTCGCCCCGGTAAAGCGAGCGAAAGTACGTGAGATTCTCGAGCCCCGTCAGCTTGAGGTAATGATTCGGTAGCTCGAAGGACACCCCGATCCGTTCGTAGAACTCGCCATCCCAGTCCGTGACCTCTCGCCCGAAGATACGCGCGCCCCCCTCGTAGCCGCGCAACAGGCCGATGAGGATTTTCTGCGTGGTGGACTTACCTGCCCCGCTGGGCCCGAGAAAGCCGAAGATCTCTCCAGGATCGACGGTAAAGCTCATCCCCGACACAGCCGGTTCGTCCCTGCCGGAATAGCTGAAGCTCAGATCTTCGATTTCGATCATGATGGGCCCATGGCGGGTGCCGTATGCTCATTCTACGGCGTCTCTCAATATCTCGCCGTAGGAATTGCGTAGCCGGGGGCGCTAAGCAGCGTCGCCCCGCAAATCCGCTACGCGAGCTTGCAAAGCGTCGGCCGTGAGGGCCTCGGGTCGAAGCGCGTGCCCCGCCACCACATCCACTTTGCTCCGGAAACGGCTCGGATGCTTGAATGCGCCTTCCTTGTTGCTGAAGAAGCTGCCCCAGAGCCCTCTCAACGCCATGGGGACCACCGGCACGGGTGTCTCTTCCAGAATACGTTCAATGCCGGGGCGGAACGTGTCGATCTCGCCGTCGGTGGTCAGCTTTCCCTCGGGGAAGATGCACAGCAGATCGCCCGACTGCAGCCCCTCGCGTATTGTCTTGAAGGCCGCCTCAAAAACCTCCTCGTCTTCGCGCCGACCCATGATCGGGATCGCGCGGCCAGTGCGGAATACGAAGTTCAACACGGGAATTTCAAAAATCTGTTTGTACATCACGAACCGAATCGGCCTGCGCACGGCGCCGGCAAGCAACAGTGCGTCGACGAAGCTGACATGATTGCAGACGATGATGGCGCCGCCACGGTCGGGGATTTTCTCCAAGCCGTGGTGGGTCACTCGATACATGGTGTGGCTAAGCAACCAGATCAGGAAGCGCATCGTAAACTCGGGCACTTGCTTGAAGATGTAGGCCGCAATCAGCAAATTGACGAGCGCGACGGTGAGCAGCAGTTGCGGAATCTGCCCCCCCGCGAGGGTGAGCCAGACGATAGCGAGCGCGGCACCGATGACCATGAACAAGGCATTGATCACGTTATTGACGGCAATGACTCGCGCGCGCCGATGCCCCGGGGTTCGCGCTTGAATGAGCGCCTGCATCGGTATGACGAAAATGCCGCCGAACATGCCGATCAACGCAAGGTCGAGCAGCAGTCGTACCGTGCCCGGTGCACCCAGGAACGTCCACGCGTCGCGAAAGCCGTCGCCCGAGATGGCGCCCATCGCGAAATAGGCGTCGATGCCGAACACGCTGACGCCGAGTGCCCCGAGCGGTACCAAGCCGATTTCAATCTTGCGACCGGATAAGCGTTCGCACATCAGCGATCCCGCAGCGATGGAAAAGGTAAACACAGTCAGAATCAGCGTCACCACACTGGGACCGCCGGCCAGGTGGGTTCGGACCAGATTTGGAATCTGCGCCAGATAGACCGAGCCGAGCAGCCAGAACCACGAGACGCCCAATATCGACAAGAACACGCTTTTTTGGCTGCGCGCGAGTTTGATGAGCGCCCATGTTTGTGTCACTGGGTTCCAGTGGATGGTCTCCGACGCGTCGTTCGCCGGTGCATCGGGAATGAAGCGACTGGACGCGTACCCGACTACCGCAACGGCGACCACCAATACGAACAGCCACGCCGAGACCGACGCGGCGCCGCCGATGATGCCGCCGACGACAGTACCCAGCAGGATGGCCACGAAAGTGCCCATCTCGACGAGCGCGTTGCCTCCGACGAGTTCGGACTCGTCCAGATGCTGCGGCAGGATGGCGAATTTGAGCGGTCCGAAGAACGTCGACTGCAAGCCGAACAAGAACAGGACCGCGAGCATCGCCGCCATGTTTTGAAAGTACAGCGAAATGCCGGCGGCGAAGGCAATGCCGATCTCGCAGACTTTGATGATCCGGATCAGTCTCGACTTTTCGTACTTGTCGGCGATCTGACCCGCGATCGCCGAAAAGATGAAGAACGGCAGGACGAACAGACCGGTGGCCGCGTTGACGGCAAAATCGGTCATGTCCGAGGCGACGATGCCGCTGTAGGCGAACATCAGCATCAGCCCGGCTTTGAAGATGTTGTCGTTGAAGGCACCAAAGAACTGCGTGGCGAAAAGGGGCGCCATGCGCCGAGTGCGCAGCAGTTGGTACTGGCCGCTCATGGGACTAGCTTCCGAAGCAACGTCGTCACCCCACCTTGACGCAATGAATCCTTCGAGGCGGGTAGACCACCCTTTCGTCCTCGTGCTCGCAATCACCGATCCAATTGAAGCTGGCGAGCTGACTGGAACGCATTGCGGGAATGTCCCGCGACGACGTCGGTCGCTCAGTCGGTGTTCGGCGCGGTCCCCAACTCGGCTACGGCGGAGGCCCCCAACTCGGATACCGCGGAGGCCCCCATCTCGGTTCCCACCGAGACTCCGGTTCCCGCCGAGACTTCGACCTCGGTCTCGACCTTTGGCCAGCGCCGCCGAATCGCCAGCCATTGCCCGGGATGCGCGCTGATCCAGCCCTCGAGTCGATCGAGGAATTCGCGCGTCGACTTGATCGAAGCTTCCTTGCCCTTGAGCTCCGGGTGGGTGTCGATGGGATCGTCAAACGTGATTCGGAACCAGCATCCTCTCAGGCGCTCGACGCGTATCGGGACCACGGGACAGCCCACGCGATGGGCGATGCGGGCAGGAATCACCGTGGTCTCGGCGACATGGCCGAAGAAGGTGAGCAGCTCGCCGGCATCGGCGCGCTGATCCGGCACCAAGCCCACCGAGCGGTGCTGCACCAACGTCTGGATGATTTCCTGAAATGCATCGGCCTTCGCAATGAATTCGTAGCCGGTGGACGTGCGCTGACGCTGGATCATGCGCTCGACGAGAGGATTCTGCTGCGGGCTGTAGACGACGCTCAGAGGAATTCCGAGATTGACTACACATGCCGGGACCAACTCCCAGTTTGCGAGATGAGCGGCCATGTAGATTGTGGGCTCGCGGCTCTCCACGATCCGGCGCGCTGCATCGGTCATGCGGATTTCCACACGGCTCTTTGCGATGTGGCGCAGGTGCGGGTACTCCGCCATCACGGACCCCAGATTGCC
>JAPULC010000326.1 GCA_027295305.1 Gammaproteobacteria bacterium | reverse complement strand
GGCGTCGGCGCCGTTGCGGTGGTGCTTGCCATGTTCGTTCTTCCCCCCGATGTGCTCATACGCATCGTTGCCGGTGTTGCGCTTCTCGCCGCGGCAGCCGCATGGACGCGATTCGCGCGCCCGCTCGAGCCATGGTTGCTTGCGTTGCCTCTGCTCGCCGCCGCGCTCGTGTTCATGCCGGGGTCGTGGTTTCGCCTGGAGATGTCGGAGTACAAGGCCGAGCGCCAGCAGCTCGAGATGCCGGGCAGCGCGCGGATCGCCATGCGTTGGAGCCCGCTCGGAGTCGTCTCGGTGCTGACGCCGGGGGACGTCGCTCTGCGCCACGCACCGGGTATCAGCCTGATGAGTGACGTGAGCGTCCCGCCGCAGCTTGCGCTGTTCGGGAACGGCGACGGTCCCGAAGCGATGACGCAGTGGGACGGAGACGAGGCGGCGCTTCGCTATCTCGGTGAGCTGACTTCTGCGGCGCCGTATCAGATTCTCGACCGCCCCGGCGAGGCGCTGATCGTCGGGGCCAGCGGAACCGATCCCATCCTGCAGGCCGTGCTGTACGGGGTTTCATCGATCGATGTGGTGGAGCTCAATCCCTCTCTGATCGAACTGTTGACGGACACGCTGGCAGATCGTTGGGCATGGCGCGAAATCGAACCGCGCGTGCACTTCCACAATGCAGAGGCGCGGTCCTGGCTGCGGCGCAGCGATCACCGGTACGATTTGATCGTGCTGCCACTCATTGGTTCGCGCGCCTCCGCTGGGCCGGGTCTTCACGGAATGATGGAGAACTATCTTCTGACCGTCGAGGGCATGGCCGAGCTCATGCGACATTTATCTCCCGAAGGTGTGCTGGTCATCTCGCAGTGGCTCTCTCTCCCGCCGCGCGGCGCGCTACGACTGATCGACACCGCAGGTGTCGCCCTCAGAGGATCCGGCGTCGACACGCCAGCAGACCACATCGTGATGGTGCGAGGTTGGCAGATCGGCACGGTCCTGGTCAGTCGCGCGCCTTTCGATATTCGCGCCATGCAGACGATTCGCACTTTCGCAGCATCGAGGCGCTTCGACCTCGCAGTGGGACCGGGTGTCGGCGCGGAGATGGCGAATCGCTATCACATCCTCGCCAACGACTACTTTCATGGGGCCGCTCAAAGTCTTCTCGGAGAGGATCGCGAGGCATTCCTCGAGAACTACAAGTTCGACGTGCGGGCAACGCGCGACAATCGTCCCTACTTCTCGAATTTTTTTAAGTGGTCGTCGCTGCGAGAAATCCTGGCGCTCAGAACCGTCGGTGGCGCGGCGCTTCTGGAATGGGGCTATCCGATACTCGTGCTGACGTTTGTGCAGGCACTCGCCGCGGGGTTGATCTTCATCGCGTTGCCGCTGGTGCGAGCGCGCCGCGGGGGCGGGGGCCGCGGGGAAGGGCGATTCTCGCCGATTGCGCTCTACTTCGGAGCGATCGGCTTCGGTTTCATGTTCGTCGAGATCGGTTTCATTCAGAAGTTCGTGTTGTTGCTTGGCCATCCGCTCTACGCCATACCTCTCGTCCTTGCTTCGTTTCTTCTCTTTGCCGGAATTGGCAGCCGTGCGAGCGAACGACTCTCGCTGCGGTCGAGCCATTGGCCGTTCGCGGCGATCGTTGTATTGGCTGCCCTTTATCTCGTCAGCTGGCCATGGGTGTTCAATCGGCTCGGCGCGGTGGGCGTGACCTGGCAGATCGTTGCGAGCGTAGTGCTGATCGCACCGCTTGCCATCGCCATGGGGATGCCGCTGCCACTCGGCTTGAGAAGCCTCGCCGCCACGACGGACGACTGGATACCGTGGGCATGGGCGGTCAACGGGTGTGCCTCGGTAGCCGGCGCGGTACTCGCCATGCTGATCGCGCTGCATGCGGGATTCGTGGTGTTGATCGTGGCAGCGCTAGGGCTTTATCTCGTTGCCTTGGCCGTGCGTTTGTGAATGTGAAGAGGGGTCAGACCCCATTTTTCCCACGTGTCGTCTCACTCCGTGCGAATGAACTTCGTTAAAAAATGATGACAGACCCCGTGGCGCCGGCGCACCACTCAGCTCCACATGTGTTGACCGCCGCACACGGTCAACGCTTGCCCCGTGATGTACGCGCTCGCATCCGATGCGAGGAACACGGCGACGCCTTTGAAGTCGTCGGCTTCACCCAGCCGACGCAGCGGCGTCTGGTTCTCTGCGCGTTCCTTGGCCTGAGGGTTGTCCCAAAGCGCTCGTGAGAAGTCGGTCTTGATGAGACCAGGACAGATCGCATTCACGCGCACGCCGTGTGGTCCGTACTCGAGCGCGAGATTACGCATGAGTCCGATGTCCGCAAGCTTCGTCATGTGGTAAGTGCCGATCACCAGCGAAGGCGAGAATGCACCTGTGCTCGAAGTGATCATGATGGAGCCCTTGCTCTTCTCTACCATGTCCTTGGCAACCATGTGACATAGCCAATGATTGCTCTTGATGTTCGTGCTCAAGATCTTGTCGAACGCCGAGTCGGGAATTTCCGAGGAGGGGCCGTAGAAAGGATTGATTCCTGCGTTGCAAATCAGAATGTCGATCGGACCGAGCTGCGCACGCGTGTTCGCAACGAGCGCTTCGAGTTGCTCCTTGTAGCCGATGTTACATGGGATGGCGACGGCGCTGCCATCGCCGTACTGTTCGTTGATTTCCGCAGCCGTCTGCTGGCAGACGTCTTCCTTGCGACTCGAGATGACGACGCGTGCGCCTTGCTCCGCGAGTCCCTCCGCCATGGAACGGCCTATGCCTTTGGATGAGCCGGTGATGAGCGCAACGCGGCCCGTCAGATCGAACACTCGAGGTTCCTCCCCCTGCTTCAGTGCTGAGATGGGCCTACTAGTGCCGCCCAATCGACTTTGTTAGGCTGCCGCCGATCATAACAAACAATGGTCCAGTGATGTCGGAACCTGACCCCAAGCCATCGTCGGAAGTAGGCGGGCGTTACGCGTCGTACGTGCTCGTCGTGCTGGTCCTCGTCTATGTCTTCAACTTCATCGATCGGCAGATCCTCTCGATTCTCGCCGAGGACATCAAGGCCGACATCGGATTGAGCGACGCCGAGATCGGTTTCCTTTACGGCACGGCCTTTGCGGTGTTCTATGCCGTCTTCGGGATTCCGCTCGGGCGGCTCGCGGACGTCTGGACTCGCAAGAGTCTGATCTCGGCCGGTCTCGGGTTCTGGAGTTTGATGACGGCGCTTTCCGGAACGGCGCGCAGCTTCGCCGCGCTGGCGACGTTTCGGATCGGTGTCGGCGTCGGCGAGGCGAGCGCGACCCCCGCCGCGTTTTCGATGCTATCGGATTACTATCCCCCACGGCTGCGAGCCACCGTGCTGGCTATCTATTCCAGCGGCGTGTACATCGGCGCCGGCATCGGCATCTTCCTCGGCGGCGTGATCCTCGATGCGTGGTCTTCTGCGTTTCCGGATCCGGCAGAAGCGCCGTTTGGTCTCAGGGGTTGGCAGGCGGCGTTCATGGTGGTGGGGATTCCGGGCCTCTTCATGGCGCTCTGGGTCAGGACTCTGCGCGAACCCGTGCGCGGTCAGAGCGAAGGCCTCGTGACGCCGCCGCACCCGAGCCCATTCAGGGAAGCAGGGATCGAGCTCATCAATGTCCTGCCGCCGTTTACGTTGATCGGGCTCGTACGCTTGGGCGCGTCATCGCGATTGATCAGCATCAACTTGGGTTTCGCGGCGCTGACGGCATTGGTCGCGTACGTTCTGATCGAGCTGCTCGGCTCGCC
>JAPULC010000325.1 GCA_027295305.1 Gammaproteobacteria bacterium | reverse complement strand
TAGTTCCTGGCCGGCATCCATGCCCCGGAACTAGTTTCCGGACGGAAACTAGTCAGACCACCAGGTCAACCCCGACAACCTTTGACGAACGCACGTTCGACGCGCGAGTCCTTGTCCAACATCTTGTAGAAACCGTCGAAGAATTTCGTCGTCCTGCTGACCGACGAGCTCGACATCAGACCGGTCTCGTTGATGAGAGCGTAGATCGCCTCCCGCTTTTCCTGAAACTCACCCAGCACGGAGTCCAGTGTCCCGCGATCGGTGCAGAATCCCCGATACAGTCGGTCTCTCACGCTCGACAGTCTGTGCTTCTGCGCGAGGCCGCCATCGGGATATGAATAAGACGTGCTGACGATCCCACTCATGTCGTAGTCGTAAGGCACCGGGATAAAGACGTCGGGCTCACGTTGAATCAGCTTGACGTTGTGGCAGCAGGTGTCTCCAGCGCGGCCCCGAATCAACGAGTAGTCGGTGTTGGAAATGAAATACTGAAACATTGCGACACGCGTCGCAGCGGGCTGCGCGAGCTGTCCCCGCTCCACCTCCTCTGGCTTGACGTATTTGGCGCCGACGCGCTTCGCCATCGCCTTGGAATCTTCGAGCACAAAGGCGTAACGCGTCGTCGAGACTTTTCCGGCGGTGTCCTCGTAGGCGATGTGCATCAGGCGTACCCGAAAGCTCTCGTCGGTGAACAAATTCAGCACGCGATAGGCGAGGTACTCCTTGAACACATTCTGCTCGTAGCTATCGCGATCCTGACAGTGCGTGACGAGCTTCAGCTTGTCCTCACCTGCGAACGGCGTACCTGCGACGGCTTTCTTCTTGAAGTTGAGCTTGATCGGTGGGAATTTGCAGATCTCCGGTTTGCAGTGAGCCACTCCGCCCGCTCCACATCGCCGGAAGTTGCCTCGGGGGCGCACCTTCACCGCGAGCTCGTGACCTCCCACGGTGAGGGTCATGTCATGCTCCAAGGGCTCAGGGTCGCGGTCGCGCACAACGTCCTTGAACGGCCCCGTCAGGGTCACCGTGAGCAAGTCGTTAGAATCGAACAGACCCGGTGCATGGTGATCGGCGGCGGCAGCCGTACAACCGACGGCCAGGATCCCCATAGCTAATCTTGCCACCCAGTTCATGGCTTGCCCCTCCAAGTTGAGCCACCACTCTAACTAGTTTCCGTTCGGAAACTAGCTCCGGTGCATGGATGCCGGGGCAGCCGTGGAGCTGCCCTGAGCATTTTCCGCTTTTCCGGAAGCTCAGCTGCAGGAAAAGCAAGGAAAATGGTGAAGAAAGGAAATTGCCAGGGATGGCAATTTCCGGACAGGAACAGTCCCGCCTTGCTGGCAAAGCATTGGGCTCGTCGGTAGGCTCGACGCCCTGACGGACCGGAACGGGCGCAGTGAGCATCTATCGTTCGAAGCACTCCGCGCGCCAATACGATGTGGCGGTGGTGAACAATGTCATGGTGCCCATGCGCGACGGCGTGCACCTGGCAACGGACATCTATTTCCCGGCACTCAACGGACACCCCCTCGACGACCACTTCCCAATCCTTCTGTATCGGACACCGTACGACAAAGCGGCCCGTGAGCACGCCTATGGCTGGAACCACTGGTTTGCCGAGCGCGGCTACATCTCCATCGCCCAGGACTGCCGCGGCTGTTTCGAATCGCAAGGCGAGGTGCGCTTCCTGATTCCGGAGGCCGAAGACGGCTACGACACGCTTGAATGGATCAAAGGCCAGCCTTGGGGCGACGCCAAGGTAGGCACCTGGGGTACCTCCTGGTCCGGCTGGACACAGACGGCGATGGCGGCGCTCGGTCCCGACAACCTGGGTGCCATGGTGCCGAACGTGTCGGGCTCCGACGCCTATACGTCGAGCGTTCGCCACAATGGTGCCCTCGAGCTGCGCTTCATTGCGTGGGCGTTCTGGCATTCCGCGTTGAATACTCAGGCCGACCTCAAGTCCGATCCTGTCGTGGACAAGGCATTACGAAACGAACCGGTGGTGTTTCACGAATGGCTCTCGCGCTGGCCGATCCGACGCGGCCAGACGCAGCTCAAGCTCGTGCCGGCCTATGAGCGTTGGGCACTGGAGCTCATGAGCCGTGGCGAGCGCGACGAGTTCTGGGACCACCCCAGCATGAATCCCAGCAAGCATTGGCAGCACTTCAGCGAGTGCCCGTGTCTCTACGCCGGAGGCTGGTACGACTCCTATACCCGAGCCACGTTCGAGAATTTCGTCGGGCACGGCAGCGCGAAGAAGGGGCCCATCAAGGTACTGGTGGGTCCCTGGACCCACGGTCTCGCGACGCCCGAGCTCACCTTTGCGGGGGACGTGGAGTTCGGCGCCGATGCGGCACTCGAGAGCTTCAGGGAAGTGCACCTCGAATGGTACGAACGCCATCTGAGGGGCAAGCCCGCCGATGGCGACGAAGAAGCCAGCGTTCGCATCTTCGTCATGGGCGGTGGCAGCGGCGCCAAGAACTCCGAGGGCAGACTCGTCCACGGCGGGCAGTGGCGCAACGAGCAGGAGTGGCCCCTGGCGCGCACCGAGTTCACCCGCTTCTATCTGCATGGCGATCTCCAGGGCGATCTCCAAGGCGATCTCCAAGGCGATCTGCAAGGCGACGCCCTGCTGCAGGACGATGGCCTGCGCGGCGGCGGCGGCAGCGGGGGTCTCGGTCCCACACCTCCCGAAGCACGCGATTTCAAAACGAGCTACTGTTTCGACCCCGATGATCCGGTACCTTCCATCGGCGGCAACGTGTCATCGCACAGTGACTTCCACGGAATCACGGATGGGCTCGCAACCCGTCGCATGGACCAGGCCCTCACGCCCATTGTGCGCGCGGGTGGATTCGATCAGGTGGAAGCTCCAGGCTTCTTCGGCTCCCGGGCCCCCTATCTGCCCCTCGGCGCTCGACCCGACGTGCTGGTGTTCCAAACCGCCGTGCTGCCTGAGTCCGTCGAGATCACGGGACCGGTCGAGGTGGCGCTGTTCGTCTCCACGAGTGCACGCGATACCGACTTCACCGCCAAGCTCATCGACGTGTATCCGCCATCATCGGATTGGCCGAACGGCTATCATCTCAATCTCACCGATTCGATTCAGCGGCTGAGATATCGCGAAAACGATGGCAACGCCACCCTCGCCGAGCCCGGGGAGGTGTATCGAATCACGATTACCCTCTATCCCACGAGCAATCTGTTTGCAGCCGGACATCGCATCCGGCTCGACATCTCGAGCTCGAATTTCCCACGCTTCGACGTGAACCCCAACACGGGAGAACCCCTTGGGCACGAGCGGCGAAAACAGATCGCAATCAACACCATTCACCATGACATCGAACGCCAGTCCCACCTTGTCCTGCCGATGATTCCACGTGGGTGAAACAGGGGACAGTCCATCCAACGCGCCTTCAATTGTGCTAGCAAGACCGACACAATCACGACACGAGTATTCATGAAGTTGTGTTAGGCGGCGAACGAGTATTGAGGGACGTCGAGTCCTTGTACCGCCAGCGCCCCCACGTGGTTCGGGCACAGCGCAAGCGCAATGACCACGCCGCGAGCCTCCTGGGGCCCCGAGAACTGGAATCGAT
>JAPULC010000324.1 GCA_027295305.1 Gammaproteobacteria bacterium | reverse complement strand
CTCGTCGGAACGGGATTGATCCAGTTGGTGGGTGGCCTGGTTACTGCCGCGATCGCTCTCACCTGGCTCTTCGCTCTCAACTGGCGTCTGACGGTGTTCACGTTGGTCATTCTCTTGTCGTTTGCGGGCATGATGGCGTTTGCCTTCTCGCGGCTGCGTCCCATTTTCGTCAAGCGAAGCAAGATCAATGCGGAAGTCACCGGGCGCCTGAATGAGACCCTGGCGGGCGTGCGCATCGTCAAGGCGTATACGGCTGAGCGGCGGGAAAAACTGGTTTTCGCCAAGGGCGTGCACGAGTTGTTCCGGAACATCGCAAAGGCCATCACTGGCGTGTCCGGCCTCACCGCTTTTACCACATTGATCGTCGGCGGCATCAGTGTCGTCATGATTCTGGTGGGGGGCGGATCCATGCTGTCGGGTGTGATGACCATCGGTGATTTTGTCCTGTACCTCATGCTGACCGGGGTCATGGTGTCGCCGCTGGTTCAGATCGCGTCCATCGGAACGCAGATCACCGAGGCGTTCGCCGGGCTCGACCGGATACGGGAAATCCGAACGATGGCCACCGAGGATCAGGAAGATCGTAACAAGCCGGGGCTTCCCACCGTTCGCGGCGACGTTGCGTTCAAGGACGTGTGGTTCGAGTACAAGGAAGGCGTGCCGGTGCTCAAGGGAATCTCGTTCGAGGCGCCGGCAGGGACTACGACGGCGTTGGTGGGGTCCAGCGGCTCGGGCAAGAGCACCATCATCAGTTTGGCGATGGCGTTCAACCGCCCGAAGTCGGGTTCCGTCATCGTGGACGGTCACGATCTCGCCGATGTCAAGCTGCACGATTTCCGCAAGCAGCTAGGTGTCGTAATGCAGGAAAATTTCCTGTTCGACGGTACCATCATCGACAACATTAAGTTCGGCAAGCCGAACGCCACCAGTGAGCAAGTGCGTGAGGTGAGTAGGATCGCGCACTGTGACGAGTTCATCGACGAGTTCGAGGACGGCTATGACACCATCGTGGGTGAGCGCGGTGTGAAGCTGTCGGGTGGACAACGGCAACGAATCTCGATTGCGCGTGCGATACTCGCCGATCCGCGCATCCTCATTTTGGACGAAGCGACCTCGAGTCTCGACAGCGAGAGTGAGGGGTTCATTCAAGATGGGTTGCGCTCCCTGCGGCACGGTCGCACGACCTTCGTCATTGCGCACCGGTTGTCCACGATCCAAAGCGCCGATCAGATTCTGGTCGTCGAGAAGGGAGAGATCGTGGAACGGGGGACGCACGAAGAACTCTTAGCGCTGGCCGGACGGTACCGCGAGCTGCACGACCGGCAGTACAAGCTGGAGCTGAATCGATTCATCAATCCCGGGGAAGACTTTACACCCGAGCCCGAGCCCGAGAAAGTCGTAGCGCAAGTTCGCTCGCCGAGGGATTTATAGATGGGCAGTTGGGCAGGTGGGCGGTTGGGCACGAGGTAGGAACCTTGCTACACCGAATTTGCCAAGATCCCCGACGGCTCTAGCTTCCTCCTATGTTCACCTTGGCCCGCGACCGGGTTCCCGAAAATCCGGTCACCCGCTTTGCGCCGAGCGTCACGGGGTGGTTGCACCTCGGACATGTCGCTCATGCAGCTTTTGTTTGGGGGATTGCCCGTGCGTGCGGCGCCAGAGTCGTGCTGCGGTTGGATGATCACGATCGCGGCCGATTCAGGCCCGAGTATGAAACCTCCATCCTCGATGACTTGGAGTGGTTGAAACTCGAGCCGGACGACCGCTACGGCTCCAGGTATCGCCAAGGCGAGTACGGCGACCGGTACGCCGCCGAACTGACACGGTTGTCATCGTGCTATCGGACCTACGCGTGCGAATGTACCAGAGCGATGATTGGGGAATCTTCTCCGCAGACTGGCTCGGTAGGCGCATATTCCGGGCGATGTAGGGACCGTGGGTTAGCTCGGGCTCCCGGTCGTGGCGTGCGTGTTGTTGTAGAGCCCGGGGTCGAGAAGTTCACGGACGTGTTGCTCGGCGAGCTGCATCAGGATGCAGCCGGCGGCGGCGATCCTCTTCTAGTGGATCGGGCGGGTAATTGGACCTACCACCTTTCGGTTGTCGCGGACGATCTTCACGAGGGGGTCAACCTCGTGATCCGAGGCGAAGACTTGTTGCATGCCACAGGACGCCAGATTCGACTGGCCCGCATGCTGGGACGAACGTCACCACCCGTCTTCCTGCACCACCAATTGATTCAGGACGATCCCGGTAACAAGTTGAGCAAGCGAGATGGAGCGCTAGGCGTGCGAGAGCTGCGCGCTCAGGGAATAACGCCTGAGGAACTGCTCGGTTTGGCGGTTCATCGTGTAGGCCTCACAGCTGCACCCAAACCGCTGGCGGCGGACGAGCTAGCAGGGCTGTTCGGGCCCACGGAGTAGGAGAAATCTTGGCTGCCCTTCCCGTTCCGATCGGAATTCATCGCGACGACCATCAGGTCGTTCTGAAATGGTCTGAGACCGAGCAAACCGCCTATCCGGCGCGTGACCTCCGGCTCGCGTGTCAGTGCGCCCAGTGTCGCAACGAGATGACCGGCGAGGTCCTGCTCGATCCGAAGACCATCCCCGACGACATCAAG
>JAPULC010000323.1 GCA_027295305.1 Gammaproteobacteria bacterium | reverse complement strand
GAAGCCGCCTCTTGCCCTTAGCAGTTCTGTAGGAACAGAACCGTAGGGCCAGGCTGAGGCTGCAAGACCGATCCCGCCAAGTGCTCGTGGTTCTGTGCGGTCCCTGCAGTTCCGCGAAGCGGAACTGCCATAGGCTGATGCGACGCTTCAGCCCCGTCCCCGCGCCCTCTTGCGCAACTCTTCGATAGTGCGCATGCGCGCGGCGGCATCCGAAAGCTGGGCCGCTGCGAGCGAGAAGTCGAAGTCAGCGGCTCGCTCGGAAAGCTCGCGCTCAGCCTGATCCCTGGCTTCCATCGCCGAGGCTTCGTCGATGTCGTCGGCGCGCAGCGCCGTGTCCGCGAGGATGGTCACCACCCCCGGCTGCACTTCGAGAAAGCCGCCGGTTGCAAAGAACACCTCTTCCTCGCCGTTGTCGAGCTTCAACCGAACGGGTCCGGCCTTGATGCCCGTCAGCAGCGGCGCGTGGCCGGGCATGATTCCGAGTTCACCCAGGGTGCCGGTGGCCACCACCATGGTGACCCGCCCCGAGAAGATCTCGCGCTCGGCGCTCACGATGTCGCAATGGATCGTCATCGCCATGTCCCGTGTCTCCTGCTACGCCTGTAGTGCCTTGGCCTTCTCGCGCGCATCCTCGATGGTGCCCACCATATAGAAGGCTTGCTCCGGCAGGTCGTCGCACTCGCCGTCCAGAATCGACTTGAAGCTGCGCACCGTGTCTTCGCGCGACACGTACTGGCCCGGCGTGCCGGTGAAGTGCTCTGCGACGAAGAATGACTGAGAGAAGAACTGCTGGACCTTGCGCGCACGAAAGACAGTGAGTTTGTCGTCCTCGGACAGCTCGTCCATGCCGAGGATCGCGATGATGTCCTTGAGCTCCTGATACTTCTGCAGCACCTGCTGGCAGCGCCGCGCGACGTCGTAGTGCTCTTCCCCCACGACCTGCGGATCGAGCTGGCGGCTGCTGGAGTCCAGCGGATCCACGGCCGGGTAGATGCCGAGGTCGGTGAGGGCGCGAGAAAGCGTTATCGTGGAATCGAGGTGAGCGAACGTCGTCGCGGGGGAAGGATCGGTGAGGTCGTCGGCAGGTACGTAAATTGCCTGCACCGACGTGATGGACCCGTCGCGTGTGGTGGTGATCCGTTCCTGCACCATGCCCATCTCCTGCGCCAGGTTCGGCTGGTAGCCCACCGCCGACGGCATCCGACCCAGCAATGCCGAGACCTCCACCCCCGCAAGGGTGTAGCGGTAAATGTTGTCGATGAACAGCAGCACGTCACGTCCATCGTCGCGAAACTTCTCCGCAAGGGTGAGCCCCGTGAGCGCCACCCGCAGGCGATTGCCCGGCGGCTCGTTCATCTGCCCGAACACCAGGGAGATCTTGTCGAGGACCCCCGACTCTTCCATCTCGTAGTAAAAGTCGTTGCCCTCACGGGTGCGCTCGCCGACCCCGGTAAACACCGACAGGCCCGAGTGCTCGGTCGCGATGTTGCGGATGAGCTCCAACATGGTCACGGTCTTGCCGACGCCGGCGCCGCCGAAGAGGCCGATCTTGCCGCCACGCGCAAACGGACAGATGAGGTCGATCACCTTGATGCCGGTATCCAGAATCTCCGAGCTGCCGGCCTGATCCACGTAGGACGGCGGCTTGCGGTGAATGGGATGGCGCTCCTTCGCATTGATGGGGCCCTTCTCGTCGATGGCGTTGCCCAGCACGTCCATGATGCGCCCGAGGGTCTCTTCCCCCACCGGTACCGCGATGGGACTGCCGGTGTTCTCCACTTCCAACCCCCTGGCAAGTCCTTCGGAGGAGCCCATGGCGATAGTACGAACCACACCGTCGCCGAGCTGTTGTTGAACCTCGAGGGTGAGGCCCGTGTCCCTGACCTTGAGCGCCTCGAATACCTTGGGCACCTCCGCGCGCTCGAACTCGACGTCGACGACGGCGCCGATGATTTGGACGATCTTGCCGCTACTCATTGATGTTCGACCCTTTCGTGTTTTCCCAATCGAACGCGTTGAGCGTTCGCATCCATTCGATCCAGCGCCCTAAAGGGCTGCCGCGCCGGCTACGATTTCCGATAGCTCCCGGGTGATCGATGCCTGGCGTGCATTGTTGTAGAGGAGCTGCAGCTCATCGATCATCTCCCCCGCGTTCTCGGTCGCCGCCTTCATCGCGACCATCTTGGCGGCCTGCTCGCACGCGGTGTTCTCCACCACGGCCTGGTACACCTGAGACTCGATGAACCGCGCCATCAGACCTTCGATCAACTCCTTGGCGTCCGGCTCGTAGATGTAATCCCAGCGATGCTTCAGCTCCTCGCTGTCTTCCGGTTCCAGCGGCAGAAGCTGTCGCACCGTCGGTTGCTGAGTCATCGTGTTCACGAATACGTTGTAGATGACGTAAACCCTGTCCACCCGCTCTTGTTCGAACGCATCGAGCATCACCTTGATGCCGCCGATGAGATCAGCCAGTAGGGGCTCTTCGCCGAGGTTGCTGATGGCCGCAACCACGTTACCGCCAAAGCTGCGGAAGAACGCCTGGGCCTTGTTGCCGATCAGCCCGAGATCGATCTCGACGTTCTGCTCGTTCCACGACGCCATGTCCTTCACGAGGGCTCGGAAGAGATTGACGTTCAACCCGCCGCATAGACCCTTATCGCTCGAGACCACGAGATAGCCGACACGTCTGATTTCCCGTTCCTGCATGTAAATGTGGCGGTACTCAGGCCCGGAGTGGGCAAGATGGCCGATGACCTGGCGCATGCGATCGGAATAGGGACGCCCCTCGCGCATCTTCGCCTGGGTGCGGCGCATCTTGCTCGCCGCCACCATCTCCATCGCAGAGGTGATCTTCTGCGTGTTGCCGATGCTCGCGATCTTTTTGCGGATTTCCTTGGCGGCCGTCACGATCAGTACGCCCCAGTCGCCTTGAACTTCTCGATGGCCGCGCGCAGGTGGGCCACGATCTCGTCGTTGTGCTCGCCGCTTTCATCGATGCGCTGCATGAACTCCGCCTCCTCGCTGTTCATGTACGAAAGCAACGCGCTCTCAAAGTCCAATACCTTGTCCACCGCTACGTCTTCGAGAAAACCCTCGTTCGCTGCAAAGAGGCTCACGCCCATCTCCGCCACGGAGAGAGGCGAGTACTGCTTCTGCTTCATGAGCTCGGTGATGCGCTGCCCATGCTCGAGCTGGCGTCGGGTCACCTCGTCGAGGTCCGAAGCAAACTGCGAGAACGCTGCGAGCTCACGGTACTGAGCCAGCGCAAGCTTGATGCCCCCGGAGATGCGCTTCATGAACGGCACCTGCGCGTCGCCACCCACACGCGAGACCGAGGTCCCGGGACTCATGGCCGGGCGCAGGCCCGCGTTGAAGCGATCCGTCTCGAGGAAGATCTGCCCGTCGGTAATCGAAATCACGTTGGTGGGAATGAACGCAGATATGTCACCGGCCTGGGTCTCCACAATGGGCAGTGCCGTGAGCGACCCGGTCTTCCCCTTGACCTCGCCGTTGGTGAACTTCTCCACATACTCAACGTTCACGCGCGCCGCACGCTCCAGCAGCCGCGAGTGCAGATAGAAGATGTCCCCGGGATAGGCCTCGCGCCCCGGGGGACGGCGCAGCAGCAGCGAGATCTGTCGATAGGCCCAGGCATGCTTCGTCAGATCGTCATAGAGGATCAACGCGTCCTCGCCGCGGTCGCGGAAGTACTCGCCCATGCCACAACCCGCAAAGGGCGCGATGAACTGCAGGGGCGCCGGGTCCGCAGCGCTCGCGGCAACGATGATGGTGTTGTCCAGCACGCCGTGCTCTTCGAAGGTACGTACCACCCCGGCGATGGTGGACATCTTCTGGCCCACCGCCACGTAAACGCAGACGATGCCGCTGTCTTTCTGATTGATGATGGCATCGATGGCAATGGCCGTTTTGCCGATCTGACGATCACCGATGATGAGCTCGCGCTGGCCGCGGCCGATGGGCACCATGGAATCGATGCACTTGAGGCCAATCTGCACCGGCTGATCCACGTGCTGGCGGGCAATCACGCCAGGCGCCACCTTCTCGATGGGCGTGGTGAGCTCGGCATTGAGTGGCCCCTTGCCGTCGATGGGGTTGCCGAGCGCGTCCACCACGCGACCCAGCAACTCGCGCCCGATGGGCACTTCGAGAATTCGCTCCGTGCAACGTGCAGTCTGTCCTTCCGACAACCCTTCGTAGTCGCCGAGCACCACCACCCCGACGGAATCACGTTCGAGGTTCAGGGCCATCCCCTGGATGCCGCCGGGAAATTCGATCATCTCGCCGTAGCGAGCTTCCGCAAGTCCGTGAATTCGAACGATGCCGTCCCCAACGCTGACGATCGTGCCCTCGTTCTGTGCCTGCGAGGAGACGTCGAGCTTCTCGATGCGCTGTCGGATGATCTCGCTGATCTCAGATGGATTCAGTTGCTGCATTCCTTAATTCCCTAACTCGTTTTTCAGAAACCGATGCCCCGGAGTTCGTTCCCGTCCGGAAACTAGCTCTGCTTGAGGGCCTCGGTGAGTCTGTCCAGTCGTCCGCGCACCGACCCGTCGATGACGGTATCGCCGGCTCTGATCACCGCCCCTCCGATGAGCGCTGGGTCGACATCATTGGTTATCACTACTTCTCGCTGGAAACGCTTGGTGAGCCTGTCCTTCAGCCCTTGCAGGTCCGAATCATCGAGATCGAAGGCAGAGACGATCTCGACATCGAGAATCTCCTCCTCGAGATCTTTCAGCGCTTCGAACTGCCCCACGATCTCGGGAAGCAGGCCGAGTCGATGATTCGCGGCGAGCAGACCGACGAAGTTGCGTGCCCGCTCGTTGAGCTCGTCACCCCCCAGCTCACAGAGACGAAATGCCTTCACTTCCGCAGACACCGCGGGTGACTCGATAACGCGCTGCACGGCGTCTTCAGCGACCGTGGCCGCAAGCAAGCCGAGCATCCGCGACCAGCGATCGAGCCCGTCGCCGCTGGACTTCGCGGTCCCGAACACGGCGTTGGCATATGGCCGCGCGAGTGTTGCCAGCTCAACCATCCTAGAGCTCAGTTGCCAGCTGCTCGAGGAGCGCGCGGTGTCTGTCGCGGTCGATGGTCTCGCTCAAGATGCGCTCGGCCCCTGCCACCGCCAGCGTCGCCACTTCCTCGCGTAGCTCCTCGCGTGCGCGGTTGACGCTATGTTCGATCTCGGCCGCGGCCGTCTCCTTCACCCGTTCGCCTTCCTCACGCGCCTGAACCTTCGCCTCTTCGATCATCTGCGCGCCGCGTCGGCGCGCCTGATCGAGGATTTCGCCCGCCTCTTCGCGCGCATCTCTGATGTGATCGGCGGCGCCTCGTTGCGCAAGCTCCAGATCCTTTTCCGCCCGCTCGGCAGCCTCGAGGCCATCGGCAATGCTCTGCTGTCGCTCTCGCATGGCGCTGATCAAGAACGGCCAGATGAACTTCAGGCAGAACCAGACGAAAAGGCCGAAGACGATGGATTGACCGAAGATTGTCAGATTAATGTTCACGCTATCAACCTCGCCTCATCAAAGGGAGCCGGCCGCTCAAGCCACTGCAAACAGCAAATACAGCGCAATCCCCACCGCAATCATCGGCACCGCGTCGACGAGCCCCAAAACGATGAACAGCTGGGTGCGCAACATGCCCAGCAACTCGGGTTGACGCGCCACCCCCTCCAGGAACTTGCCACCAAGCACGCCAACCCCGATCGCGGCGCCCACGGCGCCGAGGCCCATGAGGATGGCACCCGCAACAAAAATCAGAACGTTGAGATCCATGTTTACTCGCTCTTGTCAGTTCTAGTTCGGAAACGACCATCCCTGGCCATTTCCGCCTACGCTTCCGCAAACACCGTTCGCGGAACGCCCCATTTCCTCTCGCTTTTCCTAAAGCCAAGCCCCCGGAAAAGCGAAAAGTGCTTACGGCAGCCGCTCGGCTGCCGCGGCATCCTTGCCCCGGGACCAGTTTCCAACAGGAAACGGGCCAGTCAGTGTTGTTCTTCCACATCATGGGCCTGGGCCAGATAGACCACCGTCAGAACCATGAATATAAATGCCTGCAAGGTGACTATCAGCAGGTGGAAAACCGCCCATGCCCACTGCAACACGCCACCGAACAGACCAACGAAAAAGCCACCGTACATGAGGGCGATGAGGATGAAGATCATCTCCCCGGCGTACAGGTTTCCGAACAGCCGCAGTCCCAGGGACAGCGGCTTCGACAACAGCGTGATGAACTCCATGATGAAGTTGATGGGTGCCAGGATCTTGGGAAAGGGGTGGAAAGACAGTTCGGCCAGGAACCCCCCGGCACCTTTACTCTTCACGCTGTAGTAGAGAATCAAGACGAAGACACTCAACGCCATCCCCATCGTCACGTTCGGATCGGTGGTGGGTACCACCTTGAAATAAGGCACGCCCGCGAGATGCGCCAGTTGCGGAATCCAGTCCACCGGCACCAGATCCATCATGTTCATCAAAAACACCCACACGAAGATCGTCAGCGACAGTGGCGCAATGAGGTTGTTGCGATAGACGAAGATATCGGTGACGGTCTCGTCGACGAACTCGACGACCATCTCCACCATGTTCTGCAGCGGTCCGGGAACACCCGCGGTGGCGTTTCGCGCGACATGCCAGAACAGCCCAATGAAGAGGAGCCCGAGGCCGATGGCCCAGAACATCGAATCGACGTGGATGGCGTAGAAGCCCATCGTCCGAGCCTCTTCCCCATTGGCCGCCCAGCCCCAATTGCCATCGGGATGACGGCCGAAGGTCAGGTTGGTGAGATGGTGCCTGATGTATTCCTGGGAGGTCAGTGTTTCACTGGCCATGGACGACTAATTCCCTCGATCTAACTTATCCCGAAATTCGCCGTTCGGGCCAGGCCGCGTAGGCGAATTTCTTCCCACGCTGCACGGCTGCCACGGCCTCCATGCACCGGATGACTAGCGCGTGCCCAGAAAAGGCGCAATCACGTAAACCGCCTGGCACGCAACGAAGACACCGAAATAGGCCAGCGGATCGACGCTGGGAAGCACGACGAATGACACGACAAAAAGCGCCACCGTCGTGACCCACTTCGCCACTTCGCCACCGATCAATCCCCTTGCTGTCTTTCCCGGATGCGCCCCAATCTGGCGGGTCGCGCGCATCGCGAACAGGCCGTTTGGCAGGATGCATGTCAATCCGCCAAACAACGCCGAAAGCCCCGCTTCTGTTCCGACCCACCACGCCGTCACAGTGAGAGCCACCGCTACCCACACCTGCGCCAGCAGGACCCTGCGAGGCAATGACACTGATGTCCTGTTACGGCGAACGTCATCCATACCGCGAAAATCGCGCACCGACCAGGCTGGTGGATGCCAGAGTGGTCCCGACACACTGCAGGTTGAGAGCGATACGAAGCGCAAGGCGCGCATATTATAGGGAGGCACTGGGGGGTCATCAACAAAGTCCCCCTGTTTGAACGCGGTTCTGACAAAACCTTCAGGTGATGCGGCGCAGGATCCCGTCCAACTCCTCGAGGCTCGCATACCGAATCACCATTCGCCCCTTTCCCTTGGCGGTATGACGGATCTGAACCTCCGCGCCGAGCTTCTCTGCCAATTCCCGCTCCAGCCTGCGTGTGTCCGGGTCCTCGCGTCTCAGTGCGCGTGTCTCCGGACGCTGCATGCGCCTGACCATCGCTTCGGTCTGTCTGACCGAGAGTCCCTGTCGAACGACCTGCTTGGCCGCGTCGTACTGTCGGTCGGCATCGAGACCGAGCAACGCACGCGCATGACCCATCTCGAGCTCACCGCGCTCGAGAAGGCTACGTGCTTCGGGAGACAGGTTGAGCAATCGAAGCAGGTTGGTGACAGCAACCCTCGATTTGCCGACCGCGTCGGCCACTTGTTGTTGCGTCAGATGGAATTCATCCTGCAACCGCTGCAGCGCCGCCCCTTCTTCGATGGGGTTCAGATCTTCGCGTTGGATGTTCTCCACGAGCCCAAGCGCAACTGCCACCTCGTCGCTCGCCTCGCGAACGATAGCCGGAATCGTCGTGAGCCCGGCACGCTGGGCTGCCCGCCAGCGTCTCTCGCCGGCAATGATCTCGTAGCGAGGATTCGGGCCCTGAGTTGCGGCGCGCCGCACTACGATGGGCTGCATCACCCCCTGAGCCTTGATCGAGTTCGTCAACTCCTGAAGGGCTTCCTCGCGCATCTCCATGCGCGGCTGATGGCGCCCGCGCTGGATCGATTCCAACGCAAGCTCCGACATCAGCTCCTGCGCCGGGCGCGACCCGCTATCGCTCACTTCTCCGAGCAGCGCGTCGAGCCCCCTTCCGAGTCCTCTCTTACGTGTCACGCTCAAGCGTCCACTCGTTGATGGTCGATCTCTCGGGCGAGGGCCTGATAAGCAATCGCTCCCCTCGAATATCGATCATAGACCAATGCGGGTACACCGTGGCTCGGGGCCTCCGCAAGGCGCACGTTGCGAGGAATCACGGTGCGATAGACCTTGTCCTTGAAGTGACTGATGAGCTGCCGGGACACGTCCCGGGTGAGGCTGTTGCGCGGATCATACATAGTCCGGAGCAACCCCTCTATGTGAAGGGAGGGGTTGGCACGCCGACGCACCCCCTCCACCGTCTCCAGCAGCGCAGACAATCCTTCCAATGCGTAGTACTCGCATTGCATTGGAATCATCACCCCGTCAGCGGCCACCAAGCTGTTGATGGTCAACATGTTGAGCGCCGGTGGGCAGTCGATCAGCACATAGTCATACTCGGCGCGCACGCCGATCAGCTCATCACGCAGCCGGTACTCTCCACTGCCATCGTTCAACAGCGTCACCTCTGCGGCGGTGAGATCGGCATTCGAGGGTGCCAGATCAAAACCCGAGCTCTCCACACGCACGAGGACGTCCGCCATTCGCGAACCGCCGGTGAGCACGTCGTACATGGAGCGTGTGAGGGTGTTCTTGTCCTCGCCGCAGCCGGTGGTCGCATTGGCCTGGGGGTCCATGTCCGTTAGCAGGACCCTACGCTCCAGCATCGCCAGTGACGCAGCCAAGTTCACGCAGGTGGTGGTCTTTCCGACCCCGCCCTTCTGATTTGTCACTGCGAGCACGCAGGTCACCCGCTCGAGCCCCCCGATGACGACTTCCTGAATCGTTGAACCACGTGAGTGCGATTGAGGATCGGTACCCACACCTCGAGACGTTCTGCATGGCCGAAGCCGGCTTCCTGAAGCTCGAGCAGTCCAACCGGCTGCCCGGACATCAGCAGCATAACACCGCCGGGTCGACACAGCGGCGCAGCCGAGCGCACTGCGGTGACAGCGGGACCGTATGCGCGAGCTACCACCGTATCGAACTGTGCTCCGGCGACTTGCGCCGCGGCGACGTCCCGGACATCGCGCTGCAGGACCTGCACGCCATCCAATCGCAAGCGTCTACACACCTCGCGCAGAAAACGCGCCTTGCGCACGCTCCGGTCGATCAAGGTCCAACGACACGAGGGAAGCGCGATCGCTAGAGGGATGCCGGGAAATCCTGCGCCGGTGCCAATGTCCGCTGCACGTTCGCCTTCTATCAACCGCCAGATGCTCAGGCTGTCGAGGACATGTCGTTCGAGCAGCCGGGGGATGTCGCCCCGCGAGACGAGATTGAACGTGCGATTCCAATCGCGCAAAAGCGCGGCGTAATCCTGGAGCAATCGCTGCGCTGCCGCCCCTAGATCGAGGTCGAGCTCGTCGAGCCCTTCCGCCAGCGCTTCTGATGCGAGCAAAGGCTAAGCGCTCGCCCCAGGGGTCTGTCGAAAAACGATTGGGCAATCGTTTTTCACGCTAGAGACCTGGCTTTGAGCCGAACCAGCAGCAGCGACAGCGCCGCCGGTGTCATGCCCGGTAGTCGTGCGGCGCGGGCAAGGGTTGCCGGACGCGCGTCACTCAGTTTCTCGCGGAGCTCGTTGGAAAGGCCCGCTACGGACAGGTAGTCCATCTGCTGCGGAATTCGCACGTTCTCGTGACGTTTCAGCCGTGCCACCTCCTCGCGCTGGCGCACGATATAGCCGTCGTATTTCGCCAGCACATCGAGCTGCAACGCGACCTCGTCCACGGGTCGCTGCCAGCCGAGGGCATCGGCGAGACCCAGATAAGAGATAGCAGGGCGTTTGAGCAGATCGAACGCCGAAAGATCCTTCGAGATCGAAAGACCAAATGTTCGTTCCAACTGTTTTGCATCGTCGCTGTTCAAGCGAATGCGATGGCCGTTGAGTTTTTTCTCATGCGCTTCGAGTTCGCTGCGCTTGGTCTGGAACACCCGCCATCTTTCGTCACCCACGACACCGAGTTCCCGACCAAGCTCTGTGAGGCGTAAGTCCGCGTTGTCCTGCCGCAGGAGCAGCCTGAACTCGGCGCGACTGGTAAACATTCGATAGGGCTCGTTCGCACCCTGGCTGACGAGGTCGTCCACCATCACTCCCAGATAGGCTTCATCGCGACCCGGGCACCATGCAGCTCTCCCCGCAACCTTGTGCGCCGCATTGATACCCGCGAGCATCCCTTGGGCAGCGGCTTCCTCGTAACCGGTGGTGCCATTGATCTGCCCCGCGAAGAAGAGTGCGTCGACAAAACGTGTCTCGAGGGAATGATGCAGATCCCGCGGATCGAAGAAGTCGTATTCGATCGCATAGCCCGGGCGTGTGATGTGCGCGCGTTCGAATCCGGCGATGGAACGCACCAGCTCGAGCTGCACGTCGAACGGCAAGCTCGTCGAAATGCCGTTCGGATAGAGCTCCGACGTGGTGAGGCCTTCGGGCTCGACAAAAATCTGATGCGAGCTTCGCTCCGCGAAACGAACCACCTTGTCTTCGATGGAGGGGCAGTAGCGCGGGCCTCGCCCTTTGATCAGCCCGGTATAGAGCGGCGAACGTTCGAGCGCCGAGCGGATGATGGCGTGGGTAGCCTCGTTGGTGTGGGTGATGAAACACGAAGCCTGTTGCGGGTGTTCCGATGTCTGACCCATGTAGGACATGACAGGTCGTGGTTCATCCCCTGGCTGCTCGGTCATGACGGAGAAGTCCACAGAACGACCATCGATTCTGGGTGGCGTGCCGGTCTTCAGTCGGGCTACGCGAAACGGCATCGCGCGCAGCCGCTCGGCAAGCGCATTGCTCGACGCATCTCCTGCCCGGCCTCCCGCGTGACTCTCGAGCCCGATGTGAATACGGCCGCCGAGGAAGGTACCCGTCGTGAGCACCACCGCCTTGGCGCGAAACACGAGCCCCATCTGCGTGACGACCCCACTGACACGATCGCCCTCGATGACCAGATCAACCACCGACTGCTGGAACAGCGAAAGATTCTCCTGCGATTCCAGTAAACGGCGGATCTCTACTCGATAGAGCGCGCGGTCTGCCTGAGCGCGAGTCGCCTGCACCGCCGGACCCTTGCTTGCGTTCAACACGCGAAAATGGATCCCTGCGCGATCGGTGGCTCTTGCCATCGCGCCGTCGAGGGCATCGATCTCCTTGACTAGATGGGTCTTTCCGATGCCACCTATCGCTGGATTGCAGGACATCTGGCCCACCGTCTCCAAGCTCTGGGTGAGCAGCAAGGTCCTCGCCCCCATACGCGCTGCAGCGAGTGCTGCTTCCGTGCCCGCATGTCCGCCGCCGACGACGATGACATCGAAGGTGTCCGGGTGGTCCATGTTGTCGTCCGGCGCCGGATAAGGAAGCCGAAGTATAAGGATGCAAGGGGATATGGCTAGCCACGCGTGACCGGGTGGTCCTCATCGCCTGGGTACCACCAAAAGGAGCATCAGCTCTGTGACCAAAGGAGCCATCTGCTGTGTGATCAAAGGAACCGTCAGCTGTGTGACCAAAGGGAGCCGTCAGCTGCGTGACCAAAAAAACAGCCGCGCTGGTGAATTATCGGGCGTTACTTCCCAATGCAGAAGCTCTGGAAGATTCTTCCCAGGAGTTCCTCCGTCGATACCGCGCCCGTGATCTGTGCCAGCTGATCATTCGCCGCACGCAGATTCTCGGCCAGAAGCTCCCCCGCCGCGTCCACTGTCAACCGTTCACGCCCGGCGTGAAGCTCCGCAAGTGCCCCCTTTAGCGCTTCGACGTGGCGCCTTCGCGCAACGAACATCTGCTCCGGGTGTTCACCGAACCCCACCGCGGTGGCCAGGTGCTCACGCAATAGCTCCACACCGGCGCCGGTAAGCACCGAGAGCGAAACGATTGGCAGGCCCTCACAAGTCCACGTTGCCGGCGCCTCGTCGGTAAGATCGATCTTGTTTCTGATGAGCGTGGTGCGATCCGCAGGAAGCGCCGCGGCGTACCGTGGGAACAACGCGTCGAGCGTCCATGGCTCGACCGTGCGCGCATCGATCATCACGAGCACGCGCTGCGCCTCGTCGCAACGCGCGAGCGCTCGGCGAATACCCTCCTGCTCGACAACATCCGGGCTCTCGCGCAGCCCCGCAGTGTCGATGATCTTCACGGGCAGGCCATCGAGATCGATGTGGCGTTCCACGACGTCACGAGTTGTACCCGGTAGCTCGTTGACGATCGCGGCATCTTCCTGCGCGAGCAGATTGAGAAGGCTGGACTTGCCTGCGTTTACCTGGCCAAGCAGCAGCACCGACAGACCTTCGCGCAAGATTACCCCCTGCTCGGTATTCTCGATCAGAGAGTCGAGCTTCTCGATGAGCGCGTCCACACGCCCGAGCACTTGGCCGTCGCTCAGAAAGTCGATCTCTTCGTCAGGAAAATCCATCGCCGCCTCGACATATGAGCGCAGGTCGAACTGCAACTCCACCACCTCCTCCACTCTGCGCGAGAACTCCCCACGAAGGGAGCGTGCCGCTCCGCGCACGGCAGCTTGCGACGACGCGTCGATGAGATCGGCAACCGCTTCGGCCTGCGCGAGGTCCATGCGGCCGTTGAGAAACGCGCGCAAGCTGAACTCTCCCGGACGGGCGAGCCGCGCCCCTGCACTCACGACCTCGGCAAGAAGCAGATCCATCACCAACGGCCCCCCATGACCCTGAAGCTCGACGACGTCTTCACCTGTGAACGATCCGGGTCCGGGAAAGAAAATTGCGATGCCATCATCGATGGGAGCGCCGTCGGCTGAGCCGAATGCACAATGATGGGCTCTGCGCGGCTCGAGGGTTCGACGTGTCAGCCTGGCTCCGATGTTCCTTGCTTCGGCACCGGAGACGCGGACGATGCCAATCCCGCCACGACCGGGGGGTGTCGCGACCGCGGCAATCGTATCGCCTTCGAGATCGGAGAGCGTTGACATGATTGTGGTCGAGTGTCGACGGTCCTAGCTAGTTTCTTGTCGAGAAATTGCCGGCCCAGGCCATTTCCTCTTACGCATCCATGCCCCGGAGCTAGTTTCCGGACGAAAAGCCGCTAATTCCTGTCCCGAAACTCGCCGTCCTGGCGAGTTTCTGTTGACGCTGCGGCGAAATAAATTCGCCTTCATCTTGGTGGTCTCCCACCGCGCTCCCAGGCCCTTGCTTTTTGCTGCGCGCTCTTCCGTAAAAGGCTTCGCAAA